>JAWODE010000479.1:0-3645 GCA_046483455.1 Candidatus Hydrogenedentota bacterium
GCGATATCTTTCCGACCATGCAGGATCAAGACGGGACACGTCACCTTCTTCAGCGTTTCCGGAACACGCGCCCGCTTTCCCAATTTCGCCAGGATGCGAATGGCCGAAGAAGGCAGCCATGTGTAGCAGAGGATGTGTTCTTTGGCCTCCTTCCGGTTGACTTGCATAAAGAGCTTGCCTTTATACACCCACCGGATAAATGGCCGGGTAATGCGCCCCCACATCTCCGGCGGCAATACGTAGTACCAGCGGTATGTCACGCGAAAGTACGGCGCGCCCAGAATCAGCCCATCAACGGGCATTTCCGAGGCAATTAGGGTACTCAATGCCCCTCCCATCGAGTGGCTTATGAGGATCACCTTGTTGTGATGCCTGCGGAGAGTTTCTACTTCGCCGCGCACCGCATCAAGCAGCGATTCCGGCGTCTCCTTGCGCATTTTTCGCGGATGGGTCCCATGGCCGGGCAAGAGCATGACCCGCACGCGCCATCCCTTCTCGGCCATACGTTCAGGTAGATCGGCGAAGTCCGTACCGGCCCCGCCAAAGCCATGAATAAACAGGGCAGCGTACGGACTCTCTCCGGGTCCAAGCTCGCGGGGTTCCGCGCCAATTACAATACCCGTCTCTGAATCGCGCGGCTTGTCGGCTTCGCCATGCAGCGCCAACTGAAAAGCGACGCCATTGTACACGAGCAAGGCGGCGGCCAATCCTACGATCACTGCCATCCGGCGAAACCACTTTCGTCGCGCGCGCATCCCTCGAAACACATCTTCCCGCACGCCATCAACCGCCTACGTCCAATTCTTTGGCGATCTTCTTGACCTGTTTGATATCCATCTTTCCGGTACCCAGGATGGGTATTTGGGGAATATAGTAGAACGAGTTGTATTTCGGCAGCCACAATTTGGGCAGGCTCGATTGGTCCATTTTGGCAATCAAACGTTCGACGTCGCCATTGCTGAGAGTATGCAGCACCACCAGCCGCTCGCCCTTGCCCGAATCCGGGACGCCCGTTACGGCCAGGGACTGCTCGCTAAGGCCCAAAAGCCGGTGCAACTCCTCCTCGACCTTCGTATGAGGCACCATTTCGCCCGCGATCTTGCTGAACCGCGCCAAGCGGTCGGTAATGGTAATGAACCCATCTTCATCAAGAAACGCGACATCCCCCGTGTTGTACCATCCATCGTGAAGTACTTCGGCGGTCTTTTCCGGCATCCCGATATAGCTTTTCATGATGCTGGGACCCTTGACATGAAGCAGCCCTGCCTCCCCTTGCGGCAATTCCTCCCCTGTATCCGGATCGATGATCTTGAGACTCACACCCGGGATAGGATGCCCCACCGTGCCATGTTTGGTACCCACTTGGTAAAACCCCGGCACGCGGAAATCTATCACGTTAAAGGAGACCGCCGGGCCGCATTCCGTCGTGCCGTATCCCTCAAGCGGCGTCTTCTCGAATTTCTTCTCGAAGGCCTCACGCACCCGCGTCGGAAGTTTCTCTGCCCCCGTAATCACATAGCGCAGACAGCTCAATTCTTCCGGCAGGCAGCGGCGCACGAAGGCCTGCAGAAATGTCGGCGCAGCAATCAGAAAGTCCAATTTGTGTTTGTAAATCTGCTGGCCGATAACCTTCGCCTCGAGCGGATTCGGGTGAAACACCACCCGAAACCCTTGCGCCAGCGGCAACCATAGCGTCGCCATGTAACCGAAGGAATGGAAAAACGGCAGAATGCCCACGATACCGTCCCCGCGTTTATGCGGAAACACCTGCAACGCGCTCTCGATGTTGCTCATAATGTTGAAATGAGTCAGCATCACGCCCTTCGGTTCCCCCTCGCTCCCGCTACTGAAAATCACCGTCGCAAGGTCTCCGGGCGACCGGCGTCTGCGTCCACCCAGCCGCCGCTCGAGCGCCCGCAACGGAAACACCGCGGCCATAATCATGGACACAAATTGGTCCTTGCCTTTGACGGTCTTTCGAATATCTTCGAGGTACAAAGGTTGCCCCGGTACCTTACAATTTACCTTGCTGAGAAACGCGTGCGCCGTGATGACATGCGTCAGGTTGCAACGCCGCGCCGCGCTTTCCAACGCCTCGTCTGACGCGGTGTAATTCAGATTTACGACGGTTTTGCCCATCAGGGTCAGCGCGGCATTGGTCAATGCCGCCCCTACCGTCGGCGGAAGCAAGACCCCCACCATGGGCTGTTCATCCAACAGGTCTCGGAACTTGCGCGCCAGCGCTATGCTGCCCACCAGTGCCTTCCAGAACGGGACCCTGTCCGTTGACTGGTCCGCCATGGCCATCCGCAATGGCCGCCACCGCGCACACCGTACAAAGGCACGATGCAACAAGGGCTCGTGCAGCTCCCGGTCAATGTAGGCCTCCGTGCCCAGCCGCTGGATACGTTCGCGCACGACAACGGCCGTGCTGTCCGGTGGCATTTGCTGCCCATACGCGACCACTACCCGGTACGGAATCCGTTTCGGTAGCTTCAGGGAAAACTGCCCATCCGAGTACCTGAACGCACTTCCCCACAAACGGTCCAGATGCGCGGGAATAATGGGCGCATCTGTACCCTTCATAATGCGTTCGAACCCTTTACGAAACGGCAACACCTTTCCCGTCGGCGTTATCTGGCCTTCCGCGAACACACATACCAGCTCACCCTTGTTGATCGCGTCGGTGGCTTCGTGCAGCGAACGGATGAGTTCTTTCGGCTGCGCCGTCGGCGAGACTGGAATCACCCGCATGAGCTTCGCCAACAACCGGCTCCAGGTCACCTCGCAGACTTCCTGTGAGATTAGAAACCGGATAGGCCGGTCGATCGATGCCGTCAGAATCAACACATCGAGAAAGGACGTATGATTCGCGACAATAAGCGCGCCCTCGTTCTCCGGAATATGTTCCCGCCCCCGCGTCTCGACGCGATAGATGGTGTTGCCCAGGACCCATAGCGCCGTCCGAAGCAGGAAGGTGGGGAGGCTCACGCACAGGTATATGCCGACAAAAAGCGTCAATCCCCCGCACACCAGGAAAATATTGCGCGCCCCCATATCGAGCCCGTCGGGGCCCAATGCTGGCAGCGCCAGACCAGCGATCACGATGCCCAAACACGTGATGATATTAAAAGCGGCGATCATGCCGCCCTTCATTTCGCGGGGACTACGATGTTGCAGCATTGCGGTCAGCGGGACCAGGAAAAAACCGCCCGCGAATCCAAACGCGAACATCAGCACCGCGATAACCGGGACCGTATCAAGCGGCAGACTGAGCAATATTCCGGAAAGGGTCATGCCCACAACGCCCAGCGGCACCAGCCCCAATTCAATCTTCCGCCGCGACAAATATCCCGCCGCCAGGCTACCCGTGCCGATGCCGATGGCCAAACACAGGCCCAAAATACTGATTATCGTCTCCTTCAGATGCAAAACGCTCTCGCCCAGGACCGCGATATTGCTCTGGGCCAGCCCTCCCAAAAACCAGAAGAACCCGCCCCCCACCATGACCAAAAACAGAACGTGATCACGCCAGAACGTCTTGAAATATACGCCAAGACCGGCCCAGGGATTCACATGTATCCTGCGGTTTGGCGCAGCAGCGGGAACAGGGGTAATTACATGTGATACAATCAGGCCGGCCAC
>JAWODE010000523.1:0-3409 GCA_046483455.1 Candidatus Hydrogenedentota bacterium
GGAGGGGCTGTGATGCGTGTCGGAGCGGTACTGGGTGCAATGGCGTTGGCGTGCGGCGTTGCGGTGGGAAGTACGCTGGAAAACGTGGTTGACAATGGCGGGTTCGAAGCGGACTTGGACGGCGATCGGCAACCCCTGGGTTTCCGTGTAGGGCCGGTCGATTCACGCACGACGGCGGCAGGCACATGGAAATTGACGGATGAGGCCTACGAGGGCGCCCGCGCCTTGAAAATCACCCGAACCAACGACGCCATCGGGTTCGCGCTGAGGGTGAACATTCCCAAGTATGAGGCGCACGAGCCGCCCCGCCGGTTTGCGGCCGTGTGCTGGGTGAAGCCATTTGGGGAACGGGAGGGAGGGCAGGCGCCGTTTCTGCGGTACCAGGCATTTACTCCCGAATGGACGGGTGCATGCACATTACTGCGCGAGACCGAGCCTAATCCGTATAGCGCTCAATGGGGAAAGTACGCCGTGCTTCTCGAGCAGCGCCCTGGTCTCTCGTTGAAACACTTCCGGTACCTGGTCGAGGTGAGTGCCCCAAACAACGGCGTGGTGGTTGACGATGTGCAGTTCTACGACGTAACGGAGGCGTCCGCGGCGGAAGTGAATGCGCTGATGGCCCCGGCGCAGGCTGAACCGCCCGAGACAGCTATCGATGCGAAGCCGCCGTGCAAGGGGAATGTTCTCGGGAACAGTAGTTTCGAACTGGGCCTCTCGCGGGGATGGAGCGTGCTGCGGTTGTTGCCGGGCGAACAGCGCGCGAGCGTTACCGATGAGAATGCCTATCACGGAAAGCATTGCGTGGCGCTGAATTTTGATTCCAATGGCTCGCGCTCGCTGACCGGCCGTTTCCGCACATTGCGTCCCTACCAGACCCACACGCTGTCGGCATGGGTGCGGGCGACTGGGGCGACGGCCTCGGTAAAGCTGGCATTGGAGAATGGATACGTGCCCGGGGGCGGGCGGCCGCACCGCATCTCCACCACAACGGAGATTGCCCCCGGGGAATGGGTCCGGATTCATGCTACGGGCGTTACGCTCGAGGGCCCGAAGAATGCGTACGCCATAAGAATTATGGCGGAAGGAACAGATGCGGGAACGGTCCTGGTGGATGGGGTGCAACTTGAGGAGGGCAAACTTTCTGCATTTGCGCCGAGCGATGCTGTCGAAGCCGCTCTCGTCCCTGCTTCGCCAACGGGCATTAGCGGGTGGGACGAGCTGCTGAGATATAACATTCGTATAGCGAACGATTCGGGGACCGATAAAACGGTCAAATTACGCACCGAGATTACGGATTTCTGGGGCCGGGTGGCCGAGGAGAATGTTTTGGAGGTTATGGCGGAGCAGGGCCTAACGATCGTTGCACAGGAACGGCCGCCGAAGGCGCGGGGGAGCTTGCGCGCACGTGTGTGGGTGAATGAGCGAAAGGATTTTGACGACGAGATCACGCTCACGGTGGCGCCGGAGCCGCGGTATCCCGGTTTGTATCCAGAGTCGCGATTCGGGCAGCACGTTCGACTCGAACCCTGGCAATTGAGCGTTGCGAAACGCCTCGGGGCAGGATGGGTGCGTTTGCACGATGCCTCGCATCACCTCTCGTGGGACTACGTACAACCTGAGCCGGGGAAATGGGTTTGGGCGGACAAAGAGGTCGATGCCGCGCGTGACGCGGGCCTCGAAATCCTGGCGGTGTTGGGCCGCGCGCCGGCATGGGCCCTGACGGACGCGAACGGCAAACGTCCCAGTAAAGGCGGCTGGTACTATCCGTCGGATTTGGACGCCTGGGAACGCTATGTCGAAACCGTCGTTGACCATTACCGGGGCAAGATCGATTACTGGGAAATCTGGAACGAGCCGTTCGCGTTCGGTATCGGTGACGGAACAAAATACGCCGAGTTGGCAAAACGGGCGTATCCCGCCGCAAAGCGCGCCAATCCGAAGTGTACGGTACTCGGTTTTTGCACGTGGGAGGGGGCGAAAACGTTCAACGACGCCGCGCTGGCCGGAGGCGTCATGGAAATGTGCGATGTGGTGAGTTTTCACTACTATTCTTCCATCGGCGTGGATGCTTACGCGCGAGGCTGCCGTTTGCGGGACGTGCTGGGCATTGAGGCGGAAAAAAACCCCGTGTGGATGACCGAGGGAATGGGCGGGTATACGTATTCGTGGCACTCGTTTCTGGTGGATGCCGTCGACGATCCCTACGCGCGGCGTCCAAGAGCGCCTAAGTTTCAGGCGGAAGATGCGGCCGTCGTCGGGGCGATGGCGATCGCCAACATCCTGGCGGCGGGGGCGGAAAAAACGTTCTGGTATTGGTCGCCGTGGGAAGGCGCGGGAAGCATTCGGCCCGACCGCTATACGTGGTTCGAATATGACGGCCAGATGAAACCCCATGCCGCTATGTACGCCGTGAGTGCGTACTTTCTGGATGGTACCCGTACGGCTGGTCGCGTCGAGACCGAAGACGGGCTGGTAGCCTGCCTCTTCGAGCGGGAGGAAGACGCCGTGGCAGTGATTTGGGACCAGAAAAAGGAGCCCTCGCGCTTGATCGTTCCGGAAGAAGCCGAAGATCGCATTAAGGTGTTCGATTTTATGGGAAACACTGTGCCGTTAAACAGCCAAAACGCCGTACCGGTAAATGCGGCTCCCATGTACCTGCTTGCTGAGGGTCTCAGCGCTACGCAGCTGGCACGGAAGATGGGTCTACGCCAAAGAAAGCAGAAAAAATGACTGCATCAATGCCACCCAAGGGCATTATTACGGTTCTTAACACGCCGTTTACATGTGACAATACGCTCGACATTGCCGGGTTGGCCCAAAACGTGGAGAACGCCATCGCGGCGGGGGTAGCGGGGTTTCTCGTGCCGGCTATGGCCGGCGAGGTCGATAAACTCACCCGCGACGAGCGCGAGCGTATAGTGCGGACGGTGGTCGAGGTATCGGAGGGCCGCGTGCCGGTTATCGGAGGCGCGTCGGCGTCGACGCAGCAGGAACGGCTCTTTTGGACGAAGGCGTTGGTCGCGCTGGGTTGCGATGGTGTGCTGGTCAACTTGCCTTTTGACAATGAGGCCGCATACGAACAAAACATCCGGGAAATCGCCGACCATGAACCGCCATTCCTGATGATTCAAGACTGGGACGAGCGAGGATACGGAGTGCCCGTATCGCTTGTGGCGCGGTTGTTCGAGGAAATCGAGTCCTTCAAGTCGCTAAAAATCGAAGTGGTGCCGGCGGGGGTGAAGTACACCGAGGTGCGGCGCGCAACAAGTGGCGCGTTGCACGTGGCCGGCGGATGGGCGGTGATGCAGATGATCGAGGCGCTCGATCGCGGCGTGGATGCGTTCATGCCGACAGGGATGCACCCGGTCTATACCCGGATATACGCCCTGTATACCGCGGGCAGGCGCGC
>JAWODE010000568.1:0-3331 GCA_046483455.1 Candidatus Hydrogenedentota bacterium
AATAGGATCCGTTAAATTCAGCGCGGTAAGATACCATACTCAACCGCGGGTAGACCGCCCCTGTTTCTGGCTGCCGGGCGTTATTCGTCGACAGTGGCTTTGGTGGCACCGGTCGAGATGCCGCCGTCGACGAGCAAAGTTTGTCCCGTGACATAGCGGCTTTCCTCCGAGGCGAGGAATACGATGGCGCCATCCAGGTCGTGAGGCTGGCCGGGGCGTTTCAGAGGAATGCGATCACAGATGTACCGGACCCATGGCTCGTTTTCGTAGAGCACCTTATTCTGCTCGGTCTTAAACCATCCGGGGGCAAGGCAGTTGACCGTGATGCCGTGTGGTCCCCAATCATCAGCGAGGCTCATGGTGAGTTGTTTGGTGCCGCCACGACTGGCGCAGTAGGGTGCGAGCCCCGCATAACCGAACACGCTGGTCACCGATCCGATGTTGATGATCCGCCCGTACCCGTTCGGGATCATGTGCCGTGCAATGGCCTGCGCGACGAAGAACGTCCCCCGGAGGTTGGTGTCGAGCACGAGATTCCAGTCGTCCCAAGAAATATCCAGCGAGGGTTTACGCACATTGCAGCCCGCGTTATTGACTAGGATATCGATCTTACCGTAAGCCTCGGCTGCAGCGGACGCCATGCGCTGGATGCTGTCATAATTGCGGACGTCGAGTTCGAGTGGCACGGCGCGCCGTCCGAGGTCTTCGATTTCGTGTTGGAAGTCGGTTAGAGCGGTTTTGTCGCGGCTGGTAATGACCAAGTCGGCGCCTGCGCGCGCCAATGCGCGGCCGAGGTATTGGCCGAGTCCGCGGCTCGTTCCTGTAACGATGGCCACCCTTCCCGAGAGGTTGAAGAATTCATTCACTATATCCGTCTCCACAAATCGGTTTGATTCAGGGGCACAACACAACTTTCAACAGGCCGGACTCTCTGTTATACAAGCGCTCGAACCATTCGGGGCCTTTTTCTAATGGTACTTTGGCGGAGATGAGCGGCTCGACAACCATATCGCCGCGGGACAACAGATCGATTGCCGCGGGATATTCGCCCGAAATCGCGCAAGACCCAAGCACCGTAATCTCGCGCGTCACCGCGGATTGGAGCGGGAAGGAAACATTGGGGGTGACATTGCCGACCAGAACCACCGTACCGCCTTTTCGGACGCAGGCCAAGCTTGTGCCAACGGTATTTTCTGCGCCGACAGCTTCAAGGACGAGGTCCGCTCCTTTTCCTTCGGTAAGGGATAAGACAGTATTGGGCACTGGGGTATGCGCAGCGTTGATGGTATGCGTCGCACCGAGCTGTTGCGCCAGCCGCAGGCGGCCGTCCTCTATGTCCACCACGACAACGCGGCCACAGCCGGCGAGTTTGAGGGCCTGTAGGGCCAGGAGACCGATGGTGCCTGCCCCGACGACCACCGCGGAATCGTTCAGGCGGATGGGCGCCCGCGACACTGCGTGGATTGCCACGGACACCGGTTCGACAAGACTTGCGTGTTCGAAGCGTAGATCATCAGGGATGGGGTAGACAATATGCTCGGGGACGGCGACGTATTCGGCAAAAGCACCGTCACGGCGGTAGTCTTCGCACGATACACCCAGCACTACACGATTGTCGCATAGATTCACGCGCCCCGACCGGCAGAACGCGCACTTCCCGCAATATATCGTCGAATCGAAGGTCACGCGGTCGCCCGGCTTAAGGCGGGTTACCGCTTTGCCAACGTTCGCTACCTCGCCCGCAGCCTCGTGTCCCATAACGATAGGGGGGATGCGCCGGCCCGAGCTGCCATCGTAGCCGTGAACATCGCTGCCGCAGATGGCGCAGGCTCGAACATGCATTAACACGTCGTTTGGGCCGTATTCCGGCACGGGCCGGTCCTGGATTTCCAGGCGTTTGTATTTTTCAAGCACTAGCGCGCGCAAGGGCGCCTCCTCCGTACTATGAACAGCACCATCTTACGGTTGGCAGGAATGAGATACAAGGCAGTGTCCCTTTCTCCAGAGAGAAAGAGGATCGCGTCGGACTGCGCCGGCTTGTCTTGGCGGACCAAGGGTTTTGGGGGTAAAGACGGGTATTGGACCGGCTAGTAGGGGACCAAGATGTGTGGAACCGGCTTGTGTGGGACCGGCCCCCTCGCCGGTCATCATTCCAAGAAAATGCCCGAGGTCGGCCAAGCAGGTTTGCTGGCAACCCCTTGAGGAAGTACCGGTGTTGCACAGTCTGGAAAACAAAAACCAGACGCGGTACTCTCAAAGACAAGTAAAAAAGTGTGGGAGACCGTGTTATGAAAGCCATGGTTCTTAAAGATATCGCTCCGATCAATACATCGCCGTTGAAGCTGAAAGACATACCGGCTCCCGAGCCTGGTTCTCAGGAAGTACGTCTCAAGGTGCGGTGTTGCGCGATATGTCGGACCGACCTGCACGTTATCGAGGGGGAACTTCCGAAGGAAAAACTGCCCATCATTCCTGGGCACCAGATTGTGGGTATTGTGGACAAGGTGGGGGAGAGATGTTCGAAAGTTCGCGAGGGGGAGCGTGTGGGGGTGGCGTGGCTGCGGTACACGTGCGGCAACTGCCGGTTTTGCAACCGCGAGCAGGAAAACCTGTGTGAATCGTCGCGGTACACCGGCTACCACGCCGACGGCGGTTACGCCGAGTATGCCGTCGCGCCCGAGGCGTTTGTCTACCCGATACCGGAAGCATTCAACGATACCGATGCCGCGCCATTGTTGTGCGCGGGGATCATCGGCTACCGAGCGCTGAAGCGGGCCCAAGTCCCGGAAAGGGGACGTCTCGCGCTGTATGGCTTTGGTTCCTCGGCACATGTGGTGATGCAGATTGCGAAGCACCGTGGCTATCGGGTCTTTGTGGTCTCGCGAGGTGAGGAGCATCTTCAATTGGCACGGGATATGGGGGCGGAATGGGCAGGAAACGATGCCGCGAATATGCCGGAGAAGGCCGACAGCGCCATTCTCTTCGCACCGGTGGGACACTTGGTGCCTCCGGCGCTGGAGTCGCTGGAAAAAGGTGGAACCTTGGCGCTGGCCGGCATTTATATGACCGATATTCCGCAATTGAATTACGAGAAACACGTGTTCTACGAGCGGGATATTCATTCGGTGAGCGCTAATACCCGCGAGGATGGCCGGGAATTGCTCGAGGAGGCCGCCGAGGTCCCCATCCGGCCGCATACGACGGGGTATCCTCTTGAAGAGGCGAACAAGGCCCTGCAAGACCTCAAGAATGATTGCATCAGCGGGACGGGTATCCTGCGGGTTTCCGAGTGAAGGTTCGCAGTGCTCGGGTCGTTTGTATAAAATGAGTT
>JAWODE010000599.1:0-7720 GCA_046483455.1 Candidatus Hydrogenedentota bacterium
CCCAGGAGAAATACCCTGGCAGGACCATGACCTGCCCGAGAAGCACCGGACCCACCGCCGCCGGCAGCGTGCGTGGACGGAGGGTCTGCCACCAAACCCGGATACGGCTCACGGCCCTTCCTTTCTGAGTCTCATGGTTCTGGACGTTTGCTCAGGACCCGACCAGTTTAATGGCGCCCGACATGGAGATCGTGGTGGTCCCGCCATGGATGGGGGTCGTGACCGAGCGGCTGGTATCCTGATGCGCCATACGGGGCTCCATCGCGTATGTTCCGCAAGGTCCGTCTCCGCTGGTTCCCAGGCCGGAGGCGGGCGGGCGCAGTCTTCCAGATGAACGGAACGATCGAAATACGCACGATTCTGCTGCTTACCGCAATGATGCTTATGTTCAGTTCCCTCGCGATGGCCGGGGAACGCAAACTTTTGTGGGAAATCGGCAGGCGGGACAATGACACCCGCGAACTCGCCTTGGGCCCGAACGGTTACGCGGAATTCAGCGAAGACCCCCTCTTCATCATTGGTCAATCCAACCCCGCTGACTCATGGCCGTATTGCCACCCGGGTCCGCAAGATGCCTGGGCCGGCAGTCGTGCCCATACCTTCACGATTCTTTTTGGGCTTGCTATGGTGCCAACGGAACCTTGCACATTGGTCCTCGACTTCGCCGATGCGCACGCGGGCAACCCGCCCGCGATTCGGGTCGAGGTCAACGGGCACAAAACCCGTCTACGCCTCTCGAAAGGAGCCGGTGACGCAGTCATTTTCGGCGACGTGTCCGGGGCCCAGGAAAAGGTTCGCCAGATTGCCGTGCCGCCCGAACACTTACGCGCAGGGACAAACCGGATAGCAATTTCCTCCCTACAAGGAAGCTGGGCCCTATACGATTGGGTCGGCTTTGAAGCCCCGCCAGGCACTGAAAGGACAGAAGTCAAAGAAGGTACTGCGCTTACGGCGGTGCAAACGGTCGATGCGTTAGTGCGAAACGCAGATGACATGCTCGTGCAACCCGTCAAACTAAACGTGGTCCATCTGGGCGAACGGGCCGAAGCAGAGGTCCTTGTCAACGGCGAAGGTCCCCAGCCCATCACGCTCGAGCCCGGTGCGCATTGGATGGAGCTTACCGTCCCAGCCGTCGACAAGGAACGGGCGGTAACCATCGCTCTCCGTCGCGACGGCGAGACATTGGGCGAGTTGGAAACCGTGTTGCGCCCTGTCCGCAAATGGGAAGTGTATATTCTTCATCACACCCACCTCGATATCGGCTACACGCACATCCAGACGGAAGTCATGACCCGCCAGTGGGAGCATCTCGAAAAAGCCATCGAATTGGCGCGGGCCACCCAGGACTATCCCGAGGGCGCGCGCTTCAAATGGCTCCCGGAAGGATTGTGGGCCATCGATGGGTATCTCGAACAGGCCTCCGGCGAACAAAAGCGCGCGTTCTTCGAAGCCGTCGAACGAGGCTGGATAGGCCTCGACGCATTGTACGGCCATGAACTAACTGCTCTGTGTCGCTCTGAGGAACTCCTGGAACTGACGTACTGCGCAAGAGATTTCGCCCGCAAGTACGATCTGACCATCGATACGGCCATGATTACCGATGTTCCCGGCTATACCTGGGGCATGGTGCCGGTTCTGGCCCACAGCGGCGTGCGTTATTTCGGTGCAGGCCCCAACCGCGGGCACCGTATCGGCTACACGCTCTCTGAATGGGGCGACAAACCCAGTTACTGGGTCTCGCCGTCCGGGCGCGAGCGCGTGTTGTTCTGGGTGGCGGGCAACGGTTATTCCCTCTGGCACGGCGCCCTGATGCGCGACGGTAGCCGCTTGCTTCAAGAATTACAGCGCCTCGAAGAGCGGGATTATCCCTACGATATTACATACGTGCGTTACAGCATCGGCGGCGACAACGGGCCGCCCGACGAGGGGCTCTGCGATTTCGTGCGGGAATGGAACGCGAAATACGCTTATCCAAAATTGATCATCAGCACGCACCGTGAGATGTTTGAAGCCTTCGAAACGCGTTACGGCGACCAGTTGCCGGAAATCCGCGGCGATTTCACCCCCTATTGGGAAGACGGCGCGGCCTCTTCGGCGCGCGAAACCGCCATCAACCGCGCCTCGGCGGAGCGTATGGTACAAGCCAATGCCCTATGGGCCATGTTGCGGGACTCCGCCGAATATCCTGCCGAACGCTTCCACGATGCCTGGCGCGATATCATCCTCTACGACGAACATACGTGGGGCGCGCACAACAGCATCAGCGAGCCGGAATCCGATTTCGCCAAACAGCAGTGGGCCATCAAGCAAGCGTTTGCTTTGGAGGGTAACCGCAAGTCAAAAGGACTTCTCCAGGAGGCCCTGCAAACGGTCCGAGCTGAAGGCGAGATTACCCATACCGTTCGCGTGTTCAACACCTCTTCGTGGGAGCGCACTGGCATGGTAACGCTTCCTGCCGCAGGCCTTCCCGAGGGCGAATTGCATGCTTTCAGAGGCGAACAGAAGCCAGCCCCCTCCCAGCGGCTCAGTAGCGGGGAATTCGTTTTCATCGCCCGTAACGTTCCCGCTTTCGGCAGCGCGGACTACCGTGTCGAGAAAGCCGGCAACTACGCAACCAAACACGATATGCACCTTTCCGACACGAGCATCGGGAATGGCGAATTGACGGTGACCGTCGACCCGGAAAGCGGCGCCATCACGAGCCTGAAACGTAGCGCCGGCCGCCTCCAGCACGAGTGTGTGGACACCTCTTCGGAGCCGGGACTTGGCGCGTACATCTACGTCGAGGGCCGCGACCCCGCCAACCGGAAACTTTCCGGGCCCGCAGGGGTCACCATAAAGGAGAACGGGCCGGTGATGGTATCGCTTCTGGTTGAATCCCCCGCACCCGGCTGCCGCGGTCTTACGCGCGAGATTCGGGTAATTCGGAACATGCCTTATGTTGAAATCATTGTCACCATGGATCGCGAGAAAATCTACCAACCCGAAGCCGTTCATATCGCTTTCCCTTTCAACGTGTCGGATCCCGTCACTCGGATAGATACCCCCTGGGCCACCGTGGAGGTCGAAAAAGACCAGTTCAAAGGGGCTTGTAAAAACTATCTCACCGTGCAGCGGTGGGTGGACATCTCAAACAATGATTTCGGCGTAACCCTGGCGCCTGTCGATGCGCCGCTCATCGAGATCGGCGCCATAACCAATGACGCGCGGGTAGTCGGTTGGCGCGAAACCATTGAACCCTCTTCGCTGATTTACTCCTACGCCATGAATAATTACTGGGAAACCAATTACAAGGCCGAACAGGAGGGCATCACGACCTTCCGTTACACGGTCCTACCACACGATGACGCTTTTGACGAAGTCCAGGCAACGCGGTTCGGGGTCGAGGCGAGTCAGCCCTTGGTGGCGGTCCCTGTCGCGCCAGATACTCCCGCATCCGGCTCATTGCTCCGCGTGCAACCGGAACAGGTATTCGTCACCAATCTCAAACCCAGCGACGATGGGAATGCATACATTGCACGGTTGTACAACGTCTCGAATGAGACGCAACACGCCCGTATTTCGAGCGGAAACAAGACTTTTGAAGAACTCTACCTGACCGACCTCAACGAGAGTGTTCAGGAGTCGGTTCAGGAAACGGTGGACGTGCCACCGCACGGTATGACAACGATTCGATTCAAGAAACAATGAAGGAAAGAGCCACCATGACTTCGCGCGAACGCGTCCAAACTGCATTAAACCACGTCGAGCCCGACCGCGTGCCTATCGACCTCTCGGGGCACCGTTCCTCGGGCATCTCGGCTGTCCTCTACCCCAAACTACGCGCCTTCCTCGGGTTGCCTGAGAGACCCGTGCGCGTCTACGACCCCGTACAGCAACTCGCCATTGTCCACTCTGATGTTTTGGACCGCTTTGGAGTCGATACGATAGAACTCGGGCGTGGCTTCGCTCTCGAGGATAAGGATTGGGCGGACTGGACCCTTCCGGACGGCACGCCCTGCCAAATGCCCGCATGGACCCGGCCGGAACGCGAGGAGGGCCGTTGGGTGATCCGCTCGCAATCGGGGCGCGTGATTGCCCAAATGCCCGACGGCGCTCTCTATTTCGAATCCACCTATTATCCCTTCTACGAAAAAGAGGACCTCGATGCCATCCCCGATATGATGAATGAGAATATGTGGTGCGCAGTCGCGTCGCCCCCCGGTCCATTGGTCTCAGGACCGGACGGCGCCCAGAAGTTTGCGGAAGGCGCGCGAAAACTGCGTGAGAGTACCGACCGCGCCATCATCGGGTTGTTTGGCGGTAATCTGAACGAGATGGGACAATTCTTTTACCGCAATGACAAGTTTCTGATGATGCTCGCGGCGGAACCTGAGCACGTGCATGCGTTTCTTGATCGCATTGTTGAAATCCACTTGGCCAATCTCGAAGCGTTTCTTGAAACGGTGGGCGACTATATCGACATCATCTTGTTCGGCGACGACTTGGGCATGCAATCCGGCCCGCAAATGTCGCCGGCCATGTACCGCGAGTATTTCAAGCCGCGCCATAAAACCATGTGGACCCGCGCTAAAGAACTCGCTGACGTGAAGGTAATGCTGCATTGCTGCGGCGGAGTGCGTGAACTGATGCCCGACCTGATCGAGGCAGGCCTCGACGCCATCAACCCGGTCCAAGTCTCCTGCCGAGGGATGGACGCCGCGGGACTCAAACGCGATTTCGGCCGGGACATCGTGTTCTGGGGAGGGGGATGCGATACCCAGCACGTTCTTCCAAACGCTTCACCCGAGGACGTCGCCCGCCATGTTCGCGAACAGGTTGCCGTATTAAAACCCGGCGGAGGATTCGTGTTTCAACAAGTGCACAACATCCTCGCAAACGTCCCACCCGAGAACATTGTCGCCATGTATGACGCGGTCAACGCTTCCTGAACAGGTTCAGGTAACTGGGGGTAAATTCAGAGGGAAACGGCATTGAATCCGATCGATTACACCGTCATCGCGTTGTATTTCGCGATCGTTATCGGCGTAGGTTTCATCTACCGAAGACGCGCCGCCCAAGACCTCGATGCCTATTTCCTTGGAGGCAAACGGCTTCCCTGGCTGTGGCTGGCCATGTCGGGCTCGGTCTCGAATTTCGACATCACCGGCACCATGTGGATCGTGTCGATGCTGTTCCTCATGGGCATGCGCTCGATGTGGATTCACTGGATGTGGGGCTGGATGATGGGCGCCTTTTTCCTTGCGTACATGGGGAAATGGGTACGGCGCTCGAACGTCATGACCGGCGCCGAGTGGATGCTGACCCGTTTCGGCCATGGCCCCGGCGGTCTCGCTGCGCGCATGGCCGCCGCCTTGATAGCTGTCGTTACAATGTGCGGCATGATCGGCTACGCATTCCAGGGCATCGGCAAATTTGCCCACGAATTTTTCCCACAACTTCAACCCAATACGCTGGCCTTCATCATCATGGGCATAACCACGCTTTACGTGCTCTTGGGCGGACTCTTCAGCGTAGTCATTACCGATGCGATACAAACCGCCGTCGTCACGGTCGTCGCAATCCTCATCGCGGCAGTTGCATACACCAAACTGTCCCCGGAGGTCCTCGACGCGGCGCTGCCGGCGGACTGGACGTCCCTCGTACCCAAATGGCGCATCGAGACCTATACGGGCGGCGGGCACGGGGCGTACGACATGTTCGGTCTCCTGGTCATCACGTGGGTGGTAAAGGGATTGCTCCTCAACGCAGGGGGTCCCGGAGGCATGTATGAACTCCAACGGTTCCTGGCCGCGCGAGACGCCCGCGATGCCGCCAAAATTGGAGCGGCCTGGAGCGGGTTCATCGTCATACGCTGGGGCATGGCCATGGGAATCACGCTTCTGGCACTTGTAGGTCTTGAACTCAGTGACGTTCCCGACAGCGAGACCGTCATGCCCATGGTGCTCCACGATTACATCCCGGCGGGCGCGAAAGGCCTCGTGCTGGCCGGACTGCTCGCCGCATTCATGTCGACCTTCAGTTCAACGGTCAACAGTGGCGCCTCGTATCTCGTGCGGGACTTCTGGCAACCCTTTTTCCGGCCCCGAAGCGACGAGCGCCACCTCGTCTATGCCAGTTATGTGGCCACCGTCCTAATCGTCGTCATCGGCATTCTCATCGGGTTCCAAGCCGAATCCATCGCGCAAATCTGGGAATGGCTCATGACTTCGCTGACTGCGTGCGTGGTCATCCCAAACGTCTTGCGGTGGTACTGGTGGCGGATGAACGGGTGGGGGTATGCGGCGGGCACGATTGTGGGCATGATCGCCGCTTTCATTCCGCCGGTCATCACCCCCGGCGCACCCATGTATGCCGTCTTTCCCTTCGTAACTATTTATTCTCTAGTAGCTTGTGTGGCCGGAACGCTCCTGACACGGCCCGTAGATTCCGAGACGCTCCACAAGTTTTATCGCAGCGTGCGCCCCTTTGGCTTTTGGGGACATATCCGCAAAGAGTCCCACATGTCTCCGCTTCAATTGTCCGACCCGGCGGAAAGCCCCCTCTTCGCTTTGCTAAACGTGGTCTTAGGTATGATCGCCATTACGAGTTGTTACCTTCTTCCCATGTTCCTCGTGGGCCACTGGCATTTGAGGGCCGGTGTCTGCCTCGTTTTGGCGACGGCGGCTATTATGGCTCTCTACTTTACATGGTACCGCACCTTGCCGGAAGCACGGCGTTGAAGGCCTACTGGCCCCTCGCCACGGTTGTTAGACTGTTCCAACGTGTTTTCATCGGCCTTATGAGTTCATCCCGACCCCCACTCCGTTGATCCAAGGCACTTGTTATTCAAGTCTGATAATTATGCGCCAACGCGTGTCAAATATTGCTCCAACGCGATTTCCTCTCACGAGTTGGCTTATTCTGGAATTTCACAATATACATAAATTATCTCCTTAATTCGCATAAGAGATTAAACGGTATACGGTTACAAATTCAGCCCATTCTGGAGTGTGATTTTTCTCATCTTGTCTTCCCGACCACACCAGAAAGGACGACTTGCGTAAATGTTTATTTATAAAGGAAATAAGGGAGGAAATGACCAGTAATTCATTTTTGACAACTATTTATTCACGCCTGAACATTACACCCTGGGAATACATGGCACGCTCCTTGCTTTCTTTATTGATACGGAGCTGTGGAAGTCGCATGGTCGCGTAAAGAGAAAACGGTGCAGCCCTTTTCCCGGCGCGAACGGCGGCATGGCTTGCACAGGCACTCAATTGAGCATTTAGAAGCCCTCCATTCCGCTTCCTCCTGGAAGCGTGGCCCTGGTTCTCCCCGCCAGGGCCTTTTCTTTGTCTTCACGTCACTCGTCGGCAAGATGTTCGTCGGAACCCTCAAGCCTAGGTATGGTAGAATTCTCTCGGAGTAGGCATCGAAAGACTTGAGCCGAGAGGCATCTCGCAATAATGAGCCTAGACCTGTAGGAACAGACCACGGCTGCTCAACGATCCCCTGGCAGGCGACCAGGGCTCTGACGCGAAGATCCGACGACTGCTGCAATATCGCCGTGTCGATCGGATCCTGCGCCGGAAGCATGGAACTTGAACTGCTGTACGACATTGAAATTATCGAGACCTGGGGCTACAACCATGAAAGGCTGGGGAAAAAAGTCCGCTATAGTTTACCCACATTACACCACCGTGATTATGAGACCATTCTGGCCCGCATAAGCACT
>JAWODE010000366.1:0-4147 GCA_046483455.1 Candidatus Hydrogenedentota bacterium
GGCGTCCCGCCCAATCTATGGCTGCCGGATGTGGATGTTGCCGCGTTCGACGAGGCCGTGCTGCGATGGCTCGCACTGCGGAAAGCAAGTCCCCGCCTTATCGCGAACGCGGGCGATCAAGTTCCTCCAAGCGCCGACGAATCGCGCATCCATCGCATGCGCGAACTCGTCGAACACCATGGGCGTTATTAGGAAACGGTCTCACTCCGCCGGTATCAGCAGGGCGTCGCGTGAAGGGGCCAGCAGGGGAGGAACGCCTCGCAAATCGACCGAATGGTCCTCCCAGCGTTGGTCCGTCGGTTTCGCAAGGCGCACGGTCCATGCAGCCCCTGCGCCCGGCTCGGAGCGTTCGACGACAAACTGATGCATGGCCACCACATTATCGGCCTCCTCGACAACATCGCCCTCCGAGTCGAGAAGCATGGCCCGGATGGCTTCCCCTGAACCCTCGCCGGCCACGCGCACGCCAAATTCCACGGTTCCCGCAGGCACCCAGAATACGTAATCCCCCGCGGCGTGAATGAGCTGGATACGGCCCCCTTCCCCAAGAAGGTTTACGGGGTGGGAACTGTGCGTCAGCGCAATACGGTTCTTGCCCGGATCGGCCGCGATACGGTAGACACCGGTTTTCGAGGCCGTGAACGCGATTTCGGTTTCCGCTTCAAATTCGGCCTCGGCCTTGTGCACCCGCTCTCCGGAAGGACCCTCGATAATGACGGGAATGGTCTTCCCACTGTACCGCCCGACCTTCCGGTAGTTGAGGATGAAACGCACTTTATCGCCCTCGGCGGCGTACAAGACAAAGCGGGCGCTACGGCGCAACTGCCCTTGGGGAAAACCGTATCCGTTGGCAGGCGTTTTTTCTGTCAGCGGCTGCAACGCCGTGCCCTCGAGACTCACGCGGGAGATACGCTTGATCGGGGTAACCGGCATCCATTCATCGAGTACTTCACGCGTCAGGGTGATGGTTTTCTTCGTCTCCCCCTGCTCGAGGAGCAGCGTGCCGGTGATGTCTTCGAGGGGCAACCCTCCGGCCCGGTCAAGATAGCCCATGGGATTCCGCTCGATAGGGTCCTGGATACGCACATTGTCAAACACGACGCCGCCGACCGGCTGTTCGGCTCCGGAACGGCTGCTCAACTGGATGGGCGGAACCTCAGGCGCGTCCGCCGCCGGGTTGCGTACTGTAACATTCTCGAAAAGGATGGCAAGTCCGGAGGGAGGATTGTTGTCCACCGAGATGCCCGCGCGGCCGTTGCCCTCGAGAATGCAATTCGAGAACACAACGCTTCCCGTCACGGCACGGTCGGGAAGATTATTATTCACCACACCGGCGCCCGCCCCGCGGTTGTTGACGGCCCGGCAGTTCTCGAAACGCACCGAAAGTGGCTCGGAGTGGGCCGCCATGGGCCGCAGGTAAAGCACGTAGCCCGCGCCGTTGTTGTTTTCCGACAGGCAATCGCGCATTACCACATTGACCAGCCGTTCACTGGGGTGGTTAGGCTCGAAGTCAATACCCGCCTGGGGAGGCGTACCGCCTGTATTGCGCATGATGGTGTTTTCAATGAGCAGGTTCTCGGCGGTGATCACGCTGATGCCCTGGCGGTAATTGCTTTCGCAGACCACATCCTTGATATGAATATCCTTGTTGGTCACCCCGCGGGTGGCCGTGCCGAGATAAATTCCGTCGCCACCACTTTCAGTCAGCGTCAATCCATATACCTTTACATTCGAGCTGCTGCGGATACTGAGTATGTGCCGCCATTCCGCCTTTTCATACAACTCGGGATTGTCGTAATCCGACTGGTGCATACGCAGCGTGGCCCCGTACCCGATGAGCGCGATGTTTTCTTTGTTCGAGGCGGTAAACAGAGAGTCGTTACGCTTTTTGAACTCGCCGCGTTTGGCCACGACCTCGACGCCTTTCTCGAAGTGGATTTCCTGGTTGCTCGCCAACTCGAGTGGCCGCACCACCCACGGTTTCCCTACATTATCCACCGTCAGTTTGGCCACGCCCGAATCAATGGCCGTTTGCAATGCCTCCGTCGCATCCTCCGGGTCAAATCCCCACCACGACGCCTTCGCCTCGGTGAGTTCTCCCGAAGCAACCCGGTCGAGCATCTCCTGATTGACTTCGGCCGACGCAAAACCTGTTGCAAGAAACAAAGCCGTTACAAACATCGAAAGGCATTCGCGAAACGTCATAGGGTTTTCCTCCCGTCCAGTTTGATGGCGGTTCATGATAGACACCGGAGATGCAGTTGTTATTTTATCACAGAGATGTTTTGGGGCTGGAAATTCACGCAACGAAAAAGGCGGCGCCGGTACGCGTCAAGTGGGACCAATCCCCACACGGGACAATAGCTTCTCTATCACCGAGCAAGAAGCGGTTTGACCGTTCCGAGCCGACTGATTGATCAGATGCGGGGAAAAGAGGGAAACCTTTGTCCTTTAAGATCGAAAAATTTTGCCCCCCTCTTTTAATCACGTATCATAGCGCCCGATACCATGGACGCAACGATTCCCAACAAGGACGGAACACATGGCGAAATTACTGATTACGGGGGCGGCGGGGTTTATTGGTTCCACACTGGTGGAAAGTCTTCTCGCACGGGGCGACACGGTTATAGGCTTGGATAATTTCAACGACTATTACGATCCGGCCATCAAACGGACGAATCTTACCGATGCACTAAACAACCCCCGGTTTACGCTGCACGAGCTCGACATTTGTGAGGGAAAAACGTTCATGGCGCTAGTAGATGGTGAACGCCCGGACGTGATTGTGCACCTGGCCGCGCGGGCCGGGGTGCGCCCTTCTCTCGAAAACCCCAATCTCTACCACCGGGTGAATGTCATCGGTTCGCAGCATGTTCTCGACGCGTGCCGCAAGTTCAAGCCGTCTCACCTCGTTTTTGCGTCGAGCTCGTCCGTGTACGGCGGCTGTACGGAAGTGCCGTTTGACGAAGAAAACCCCGTGTCGCGGCCGATCAGCCCATACGCGGCCACGAAACGCATGAACGAACTTATGGGCCACGTGTACAGCCATACGTACGGATTGAACGTCACTATGCTGCGGTTCTTTACGGTCTATGGCCCACGCCAACGGCCCGACATGGCGATCCACAAATTCACCCGGCTTATTGACGAAGGCAAACCGGTCCCCCGCTTCGGCGACGGCTCGACCCGCCGTGACTATACCTACATCGACGACTGCGTCGACGGGGTCATCAAAGCCATCGATACACCGTTTCGCTACGAAATCGTTAACTTGGGCGAGAGCCACACCACAAGCCTGCAGGAGCTCATCGAGCTCATCGCCAAACACGTGGGCAAAGCTCCGATCATCGACGCCCAGCCAATGCAACCCGGCGACGTGACCATCACCTACGCCAACATCGACAAAGCCCGCCGCATGCTCGGCTACAACCCCCAAACAGGAATGGATGAGGGTATCGCGCGCTTTGTCCAATGGTATCACGCGCGGAAAGGATGAAGCCTTGGAGACCTAGCGGTCGGAAGAGTGGCGCGGTCGGGAGACCACGCCACAGCAGGGGTAAAGTCCGCGGTAAGACGTGGACGATATGGACTGTATGGACCCAATGGACCTTGAGAAACGTCGGAGCTGGATTTCTTAACCGCGGATTTCACGGATGACACCGATGAAACATCGGAAAACATCGAATCCGGCCTTTTCCGGTGTGGGACCGCCGCCCCCGGCGGTCCTCTGCGATCTCTGCGCCTCTGCGTTGAAAACTCCGGACGCCTTTACACCGAATCCACCGCCCGTTTCAGCGCCCCGAGCACAACTTCGGCGGCGTTTTCAATAGGATCGCTGAGACGCGGCAGGAAAATAGTGCGCCCGGCAGCCAACTCCGCGTTCGGGAAATCCCCGACCTGGTAGCCTTTATACCCTTCACTCGCGCATAACGGCCCGCGGTTGCGTGTAAAAACGTCGAACCCTTTGGCGAAAAGCGGCAATTCGTGCAGGTTGGGATACGGCGACATGGTGGCATTGAGACCTTCGGCGTTAATTGCTTCGAGAAACTTGCTCGTGGGCGTCCCGCCAAGTTTTTCCGCCTCGTAGATGACGGGGAAGCCATAGTAGCCGCCGCGTTCGGCGCCGTCATATATGGTTAGAGGCCGC
>JAWODE010000512.1:0-7391 GCA_046483455.1 Candidatus Hydrogenedentota bacterium
GGAAAAGCAAAAGTTCGAGGAATGTTCTTGCCCCAACTTCACCTGCTGGGTGTTGCGAAACACAGCGTTTGTCAGCGGTTGTCAAACAGTTCTCTCGAATTTACGTGTATTATCCGGCGATTGGGACTTTTGACTCTTCTTGCTGCCTTGGCAGAATTACTTCTTCGTGAACATCGACTACAAACTTTTCAATGCCTCGGACTGGCCGGTCATGCCGTCAGGGTTGGTGGGGCCAGTGAGGTTGACGCCACTCAAACGAACAACGTGGTGAGGGAACGAGCATAAATGCATTTTTCACCGTGGTGACCGCCGTTTTCGTGGATTCGCGAAACGTCGCCAACTGTACAGAAGGATTGTAGCTTAGTGCCTGTTCTCGAATGAGTGGTGGCTGCTATTTCCAGGGAAATATTAGTCTCTTGAGAAAGGCAACGAATATGCCCTCCATCAAGCCCCAAGGGCATGGAAGTTCCGCCGATGAATTCTGGTAACTCTTACGCTGTCATGTTGATATTGTTACCAAGATCCGGGTTTGCCATCGCAGCTTGAATCAATTTGATTGCGGCCTCGCCGAGCCCTTCGGCAACCGCTTTTTGCTTGGCCAAGACCGCCGCCTGATATTGCACTTGGATCTGCGCCTGGCTCGTCCCGACGCCGGCAACAGATGCGACCGCGTTCATTGCCCTGCCTCCTTGCATCGGGTTTAAATACTTCGCTATCTCCTCTAGTCAGTTTATCGTCAATAGGGAACGGGAACTTTAATGGAATTTCGAGAAGCCAAGGATGCAAGTGGCACCGAAATATTCACTTACATTAAACAAGAAAATTGCTTTTTATTTGTTTTATAAGAAATATACGGGCTAAACAGTAATCTCAGCGCATTTCCTGCCCCCCGGTGACATTGATGGCCTGGCCGGTCATGTACGAGGAATCGTCGGACGCCAAGAAAACGACGACGTTGGTGACATCGCGGTACTGACACGCGCGCTTCATCGGCACTTGATCGATATACTTTTGTCGAACTTCAGCTTCGGTTATGCCCTGATTGGCCGCGTACTGTTTGAACAGACTGTCCACCCACAGGGGGGAATCCAGGAGATTGCCGGGACAGATGCTGTTTACCCGGACCCCTTGCTCGGCGAATTCGAGGGCCAGACTCTGTGTCACGCCAATGCCCCCGAATTTGGCGGCAGCGTAAGCACTATTGCGGAAGCTGCCCTTTTTCCCCGATTTCGAGTTGATTTGGATAACGGACCCTCCACCGGTTTGGAGCATGGCGCGTGCTGCTTCACGTGCGCAAATAAAGTAGCCGACGAGGTTTACATCGATCACGCTTCGCCACTTTTCCATGTCAAATTCGAGGGAGTCTCCCGAGATAAGAATGCCGGCGTTGGACACAAAGACGTCGAGACCGTCCAACTCTTGGACATTATCCTCGATAGCCTTTCGTACGGCGTCGGCATCGGTAACGTCCACGGTCCTGCCGAAGACCATACGGCCGGTTTTCTTTCCGATAGCCTTGGCAGTTTCCTGAACCTTATCGAGTTGTATATCCCACGCTACCACGTCACAACCTTCTTCCGCGAGGGTTTCGACGATGGCGGCGCCTAATCCTTGTGCAGCTCCGGTTACGATTGCTTTTCGGTTTTTAAGTCTTTTCATTGCAAATACTTCTCCAACAAAGCCGCCTCGGCGTGTTTTGTCCAGCACCGTTGGGGACCTAATTCATCCTTGAGTTCGGGAAGTTTGTCGGGTATTTCCTCGAGTCCCATGAGGGGCAAATCAAGGATTTGGGGGTAAATGACGGTTTTGCCTGGAAACCGTGCGTCGCGCACCCCCTCGAGACCTTCCCGAGCGCTATTCAATCCTCCAATGGCCGCCACGCTCATATTGGTATTCAATTCGCCTTTCTCGACCATTTCCAGAATGCGGCGCAGATCGCTGATACGGGAGCCGCTCGAACCGATGATCTTGACGCCCCGGCAAAGGTCGCTGAGACGGATCGAGGCGGGGTTGCCAATCGGAATGCCGGCAAACACGTTCACGATGGCATTGTCCGCGGCAAATCCGCAGGCTTGGGTGACCAGCGGAGTGACTGGGGCGAGGACGCAGACGTCGTTGTAGCCGTTTGGCGAGAGTTCCCTGATCTTGGCGTTCATTTCTTCCTGCCCGCTGAACTGATCGGGGGAAAGCGTGAACAATTCGACCCCTTTGGCCTTAGCCATGTCGCCGAAGCGCATTTCGATGTGGTCGAGGCGTTCGCGGTCGAGGTCCGTTACGACCACGCGTCTTGAACCGCACGGCAGCTCGATAGCCCGCTGTACGTGCATCTGGCCCATGGGACCGCCCGCGCCGATGAACAGGGCATTGCCCTGGGGCAAGATGTCCGTCCGCTCGTTCGCCTTGGCCGCGGCGGAAATATCATCGCCTCCGCCATAGAAACGCAGGTTTTCGTAATGGATGCGACCGACATCGAGGGTCGCCATCCCGTCTTCCGCGGGTTTCCCTAGGAGGAACATGACGCCGTTCTTGGCCAACTTATCGGCCAAAGCATCGACAATGGCCGGTGTGGGATTGAGCACGACGATGTCGTCGAACGCTTTTTCGCGTAACCCGTCGAGACTGCGGGGAATAATCGTTGCTTGGGGATAAACGTTTTTCGCATCGTCCGCATCGTCCGATATAACCAGCATGGCGTCGTCGGCCTTCGGTTCGACCCGATCGTCGAGGTTATAGGACATCTCGACGCAGGCCCAGGGCTCCGATAACGCCGATTGGCTGTAGCCCGTGTCTTCTTTGACAGGCAAAAGGTAACAACCTTCATCGCCATCCAGCGCGCGCTCATCGAGGTAGCAGTATTGCGCCAATCCCCCTGGAATGAGATAGCCAAAGGCGTAGCCCAGACCCTTGTAATAGATGTCGGCCTGAACGATGTAGCGTTCGCCTTTCTTAAACATATTCTCCCGTTGTTTTCCAATGGCCACGACCGTTGCCGAGCATTCATGGCCGAGCACAGTGGGGTCGCTTGCCAAATCGCGGCCGCGCAGGCGCGGATGGGTGCTGCCTTGCTTGACGATCTTGATGTCGGAGAGACACAAGCCCAGCGCATCTACCCGCAGGATGATTTCGTTGTTTTTGGGCGGGCGCAACTCGAGTGTAGTCGGTTTTCCGTCTTTGCCGACGTTCTCGAAACCGGCGCCAAAGATTTGCCACGCTTTGTATGTTTCCGGCAACGGATGATTCGCTTTTCGGTAATCGTCTAATTTGCCCACGGCGGCGTCTCCTTATTCGTCTAGTATTAATTTCCGGTGATGGATTTCAACCGGTAGGCCTCATCGGGCCGGGTGAAAATACGTTCCACGTGGTCAGCGGGGAGGAAGTTGGGTCCGCCCATTGCGTACGTTCCCACGAGCACTTTCGAAGCTTTCTCGGTCATTTCGGTGCCGCTGGCGACGGCCCGCGGTGAGTTCCCCATAACGATGAGCCCGTGATTCTGCATCATGATCACCGAGGGCAACACACCCTCTTGGTCGACGAATTCCTCGAACCGCTTTTTGACCGCCCGCGCGAGAGGAAGGCCCGGGTCCGTATAGGGGACATAGACCGACTTGTGTTTCATCGAAACGATCTGGTCCGGGAACAGTCGCCCGCCCACGGCCTGTTCGCAATTCTTCGAGCAGAGGACCATGTTGGTGTAGGTCGGATGCGTGTGGCCGACGAAGGAGAACTCGGGCACTTGAAGTAAGATCGCGTGGAGGATAGCTTCGACGGAAGGCCGTTTGCCTTCGGGGGAATCAATCATCGCTTCCTGGAAAGCCTCTTTTACTTCGTTGTCGCTCGCGCTCAAATCGTCCAGCAGGGCCGTGACTTTCGACATGGACACCTTTACGAAACCGTTCGCATCGATGTTCACCATCGAGGTTCCCGAGGCCTTGACATAAAACGTCTCATCGTCGATCCGCGCGGACGTGTTGCCTTCGCCGAGAATGGCAAAGCCTTTGTCGGGATTCGCCAGGTACCGCGTCATTTCAATCAGCTGTGGCAAGACATCATTCATAATCGGGTCCTTCTTAGTGTCACGGGTTACCACGCATCCCGAGAGGGTCTGGAAATCGCACCGTCCCCGCAAAGCGCTGTTTAGTCAAGCAAAGTATATCAATTCAGCCAATCATTTTAGAAGTCACACGGATGCGAATGCAGGGCAATCGCACGTAATTCGCCCCTCAAAAACGGTTGCTGTGGCGCCGGTGGCTTGTATTGTAGCTTAGTCATTTCACCTGCATTCTTAACTTCGGTGTGGGACCGGCGCCCTCGCCGCTCATCTATCCGACCGACCACGCGGGCTCGCGTGGTCCCACACGCCACTTACCGTCAAGGCAATGCTGGCCGCGAAGTAATACGCGACATATAGCAGAGACCAGTACCGAAGCCCCCACGGGTCTCGCGGATAAGCCACAAGCAGCCACATCATGCACGCCCCCCAGAGGCCGGTCAGGAGCAACGTGAATCCACGTAATCGCTGTGCGCGGCTGGGGTACAAGTATTTCACGGGTAGGAAGACGGCGGCGGCGAATATCCATAGGATGGCCAGGTTTGCCCACTGCGGCCACGTAAGCACGTGCAGGTAGAAGACAGTCACGTTCCAGTACGAAGGAAAGCCTTTGAAATGATGGTCGGGGGTCTTGGCTTCTTTCTGTGAGAACTGGTAGGCCGAAGCCATGGTAATTGCAATAGCCGTGGCAAGACGCATCGCCGGTGGAACGAGGTCGCTGTACACGATAAATACCGCCGGCACGATCACGTAGGTAAAGAAATCGACAATGTTATCGAGCAGAGCGCCATCAATCGAGGGCGCGAACTCTTGTACCCGTGCAGCGCGCGCGAAGAAACCGTCCACCGAATCGATTACGATGGCAACCGCCATCCACAAGAACGCGGTGCGGTAATCCCCGCGGGGAATTGCCAGCAGCGCCAACAATCCCGCCACGGCCCCCGAGGCCGTTAGCGCATGTACAAGCCACGCCGCGCCGACGCGCATGACTGATAAATGTCTGGATAACTCCATGCGGTTTTTCCCTTCAATCGCTTCCCCGTTTACTATACCAAACCCAGCGGGACGAGATAGGGACGAAGTCGGGGAGCAGCCGAGCCATCGCGCTTCCTTTGCGCCGCAAAACAATTGTTGCGGTGCCAGCAAGTTGTAACGCAGTTGGCCTTCCTGCATTCCCTACTCCGTGGCGCACGCATACTGGAGATCTTGGCAGCGCACTACCTTCGTGTTGAGAAGAAGGCCTTGCAGTCGAAAACGCGGGCCAGAAGAGCACTCCATTTTCGGTGTATGAGACCTCGGAGTTCAGAAAACCGCCGAAAAATGGACTTGTATCCTTGGCGTTTTGGACCGGAACCGTTCAGGACGGTGCGTAGCTTCCCGGGTTTTTCGATATCCACATACGTCCTCCGTATAATCGGGGCTTGAATAACGTTTGGGGAGCGGGTGCGTCCCGCTTTGTTCTCCTTCGAGTGGGTTCGGATACGCAGGAGGGTTTTGCTGTGCAAGGGGGACTGGTACTGGCGGATTACCTGATTCTGGGCGGATTCTTCGCGATTATGCTCGGGATCGGCTTCTATTTCTCGGGGAAGATGAAAGATTTGAAGGACTTCTTCTGCGGGGGCAATCATGTGCCGTGGTGGGTGTCCGGGGTGTCGCTGTACATGACGACCTTCAGTGCGTTTGCATTCGTATCCTATTCCGCGCTGGCGTACAACGAAGGCCTGGTCTGCATCACCATCTGGTGGATGACGGTCCCGTGCGCCGTGTTAAGCGCCCGTTTTTTCGCGGCGCGATGGCGGCGCATCAATATCACAAGTCCCGTCGAGTTCATCGAGCGGCGTTATGGTCCCTCCCTTCGTCAATGTTTTTCGTGGGCCGGCGTGCCCTTGATTGTCGTGGACGATGCCTTGAAGCTCTTCGTCATTGGAACCATGGTTACCGTGAGCCTTGGGGTCGAAGGCGAATGGGCCATGCCGATGACCATCGTCGTGTGCGGTACGATCATGCTTACTTACACGCTCCTGGGGGGATTGTGGGCGGTAATGATCACGGATGCCGTGCAGTTCATTATCATGGGAGCAGCGGTGCTGGTCATGGTGCCGCTCGTGCTGATGAAAGTGGGCGGTATTGGTACGGTTTTTCAAAATGCTCCCGACGGCTACTGGAATGTCACCAGCGAAAACTATTCCATTTGGTGGCTTTTGTCGTTCACGTTAATCCAGTTTCTTGTATACACGACGAAATGGCCGATCGTGCAGCGTTACTATTCCGTTGAAACCGACAAAGAAGCGCGGAAGGTCGGCTACACCGTCGGGTTTCTGACCTTCGTGGGGGTCCCGTTACTTTTCTTGCCGGCGTTTGCGGCACGAGTGTTCATGCCCGGTATTGAAGACGCCAACACGGTCTACCCCGAGGTCTGCAAGACATTGCTTCCCGTGGGACTTTTCGGGATGGTGATCGCGGGCATGTTCTCGGCAACCATGTCGATGTTGTCGAGCGATTACAATGCCGTTGCGTCAGTGATTACCAACGATATCTACAAGCGGCTTTTCGTGCC
Organism: Candidatus Hydrogenedentota bacterium; assembly: GCA_046483455.1. Lineage (GTDB taxonomy): Bacteria > Hydrogenedentota > Hydrogenedentia > Hydrogenedentales > SLHB01 > UBA2224. The sequence goes on from JAWODE010000512.1 coordinate 6,606, forward strand.
GAGGGCTTCCGAGAAATCGCTGGTACTCGTGGGGCGCTTGGCGACGCTTGGCATTGGATTGGCTGCCGTGGCGATCGCAGTGGTGCTTTCTCAGATGGAAAACCTGCGCGACCTCGTCAAAATTATGGCGGGAGTGTTCAGTCTCCTGTTGCCGCCCGTGGGAATTCCCATTTTCTTTGGGTTGCTGACACGCCGTGTGTCGAACCGGGGCGCAGTATTGGGATTCCTGATGGGAGCAGGGAGCGGTCTTGTGGCCTATGTGCTCAGTTTGCTTCCCCCCGAGCTTCTCGGGATGGACCCTGAAGGCGCTGGGCTTGCAATACTAAACACTGTTCCCTATATGACATGGATTACGGCGTTGCCGACACTCGTGGGGGTGTTTGGTTTGAGTCCTTTGCTGCCCGATGGACCTAAGAAAGACGAAGAGGTCGCCGAGTTCATCACGGGCGCCGGAACCGCGGAACAGCCTGTGGTTCCGCGCACGGGTCTCTCGCGGGATGCCGCCATGGCGATCAGCATCATCGGCGCGGCCACGGGGTTGATTGGGGTGCTGCTGGCGGGCGCCGTCGCGGTGACGGGACAGGCTGCGGACGGCTCCTATTCGATCGGCGTCGGTGCAATCCTGGCGGTGTTTGGGGGCTTCGCGTGGCAGTATGGGAAGCGGGCGGCGGCACGGATTAATAAGAGAGGGGAGACAATATCATGACCGAAGAAAAAGCTTATTTGGGCGTTGGATTAATCGGGTCGGGTTTTATGGGGCATACCTATGCCCGCGTGGCTTCGACG
>JAWODE010000588.1:0-7589 GCA_046483455.1 Candidatus Hydrogenedentota bacterium
TTACTTCCAGCATCGCCTTGAACACGTCGCCGTCCATCCGCCCTTGAATCTCGTCCAGATACCCGTCACACTTCTTCTTGGTCATCGTTCATCGCTCCTTTCCTGGTTGCTTTTTTCGAATCCACCAAGAGGGGAGCAAACGATGACCCCTTTTGTCTACCCCTAATTTACAGAAACTATCGTACGTGACCCCGCGGGCTCGGCCAACATTCTTTCTTTGCAGCTTCCCTTGAGCCTTCGGCGGCCGAGTGATAGGATGGGTTTTTCAAGAAAACACGAAGGGATAGCCGTATCCGCCCGCGGAACCGGGGTAGGCGGGAACGGATGTACGCGCTGACGCTCGTAGGAAGGAAAACGCTATGGAATATCGCAAACTTGGGAAATGGGGCGCCAAAGTAAGTGCCTTGAGCCTGGGAACGTACCTGACCGTCGGATTCACCGCGGACGCGAAAACCTCGAAGGCCCTGGTCCGCACCGCGATTGACGCCGGCATCAATTACTTCGACACCGCCGATGCCTACAACAAGGGCGAGGCAGAAAGCGCGCTGGGCAAACTCGTCGCCGATGCGAAACGCTCGGACCTCTTCATTCTCACCAAAGTCTGGGCTCCGATGAGCGACGCCCCCAACGACCGGGGGCTTTCGGCCAAGCACATCAAGGAATCGTGCGACAAAAGCCTTCAACGGCTGGGCATGGACTACGTAGATTGCTACATGTGCCACCGCCCCGACCCGGAAACGCCCCTCGAGGAGACAATCCTGGCAATGGAAGACCTTATTCGGGCGGGAAAGGTGATCTACTGGGGCGTGAGTGAATGGTCCGCCACACAGATGGTGCGCGCCAACGAACTCGCCAAGCAACTCGGAGCGCGCCCAATCGCCGTCAGCCAGCCTCGCTACAACCTGCTGTACCGCTACCCCGAGACGTTGCTATACCCCACGACGGCCGAAGAAGGCATCGGGAACGTCATTTTTTCACCCCTTGCCCATGGGATGCTCACGGGCAAGTACAAGCCGGGCGAGGAGGCCCCCGCAGGCAGCCGCGCCGCCGATGATCGCCAGAACCTGGTTATCAAAGCGATGTACTGGAGCGAGGAAAACAAACAAAAAGGCCAGGAGTTGGTCGCCATTGCCAAAGATTTCGGCGTTACCGCGGCTGAATTGGCCATCGCGTGGTGCCTGAAGAATCCAAATATCAGCAGCGTGATTCTCGGGGCTTCCCGCGTCGAGCAACTCGAGGAAAACCTGAAGGCCCTCGAGATCGAGCTCACGGACGATGTACTCGAGCGCCTCGAAGCCTTGTATCCCCAGCCGGAGGCCATTCCACAAATCTGATTTCCGCCGAATGAGCAAAAACAGAACCCCGGGCTCTCGGGTCGTTACAGGGGAGGAGGGTTGCTATGCTCCAACTCGCTGCAATAACAGCCGCAATAATGGTGTCGCTGACCCAGGCCAACGAACCGCTTCTGGCCGTCGCGAACAAACATGACGATACACTCGTCTTTATCGACATCGAAGCCCTGGAAATACTCGAAACCGTGTCCACGGGCCCAAATCCGCACGAGATGGTCATTAGACCCGACCAGCGCATCATGTATCTCTCGAACTACGCGCCTCCCGGCAACACCATCTCCGTCATCGACCTCGTGCAGCGCAAACATATCAAACAAATCCCTACGGGAAAATACACCCGCATCCACGGCGCGGCCATGGCGCCCGACGGCAAACATGCCTACTTCACCGCCGGCCAGACCGGCTATGTCGTCGAGGTCGACACCGCCACGCATGAAGTCACCCGCGGCATCCCCACCCACGGCAAAATCTCGCACATGGTGCTCGTCTCGCCCGATAGCAAGCGGCTCTATACCGCTAACATTACCTCGGAGAACGTATCGGTTATCGATCGCGTTTCCGGCGAGCTGATTACGCGGATTCCGTGCGGGAAAGGCGTCGAAGGCATGGCATTTACTCCCGATGGGAAACATCTCTGGGCCGCCAACCAGACCGGCGGCTCCATCACCATCATCGATGTCGCTACCCACGATCCCATCGAGACATTCTCCTGTCCCGGCATGCCCGTACGCATTCATTTCAGCAACGACGGCAAACGCGCTTATATCCCAAGCTGGACCGAAGAGGGTGTATTAATCGTCATGGACGTGGCAGCCCGGAAAGAGATCAAACGCATTCCCGTGGGGAGTTTCGCCATCGGCATCGAACTGTCGCCCGATGAAAAGCGCGCCTTTGTCGGGTGCGAACACGACGCCGGACTCCATGTCGTCAATACGGAGGCACTCACCGTAGAAAAGGTCCTACACACCGGCAACGGTCCCGACCCCATGATGCTCTGGTATCCACCGCAAGAATAACCAACGTTTTCCTAAAGTTCCGCCCACTGAAGACACTGAATACGGACAGGCCTATGGTTTGACCTGAAACGTTATGCCGCCCACAATACGCTTCGTTCGTCGCACCAACGGTGAAAAAAGGAATTCATCCAGATGCAGGAATTCAATCTCGCCGAATTGACATGGCAGCTCTACGGCTGGCGGCCCTATACGTGGCGGTTAGGCAAATCCATGGAAACGGGGACCACCATGCAGGCCGACATCGGCCCGGTGCCCGCGCGGATGCCGGGCTCGGTACAGCAAGCCCTCCTCGATGCCGGTATCCTGCCCGACTGGAACATCGGCACGAATTCGCTCGCGTGTGAATGGGTCGAGCACCGTCACTGGGATTTTTCCACCACTATCCCGGCCAACACGATAGCCTCCGGACAGCGCGTTTTGTTTGACGCCCAGGGGCTCGATTACTCCGGCTGGATTCTCGTCGACTGCAAAGAAATCGCGCCGTTTAAAGGGGCATTAACACCGCATCTGCTCGAATTAACCGAGCCCCTCTCCGACGGCAAAGAACACCAACTCAGCATCGTCTTTGATGTCCCCCCGCCCGAGCAGGGTCAGATCGGCTATACCTCGAGGTCGCGCTATTTCAAGCCCCGCTTTTGCTACGGTTGGGACTGGACGCCCCGCGTTGTCCCCATCGGCGTCTGGGACACCCTCAGCCTCAAGAGCACCGCCCAATGCGCGGTCGACCCCATCTACACGCGCGCGTCCCTCGCCGAAGACAACCGCACAGGCCGTATCGAGGCCGCCCTACAAGCCGATGCGCTTATTATGCCCCCTGCCGATATTGGCGAAGTCTCCGTCACGCTTCTGGATGGTGAAAACCCCATCGCGCGCCAGACAGGTGTTTTCGAACGCGAGCGGCTCGACATCGTCCTTGACACCATTCCCGTCGAACCATGGTGGCCCAACGGCTTTGGTCCCGCCAAAACGTACACCCTGCGCATGCAAGCCACAATCCAGGGTGAAGCATGGCATCTCGACCGCATCGTGGGGTTCAAACGGGTTCGGTGGCTCCCCTGCGAAGACGCGCCTGAAGACGCCGAACCTTGGCTCTGCGAAGTCAACGGCACTCCAGTTTTTTTGCAGGGCGCAAACTGGGTGCCCCCACGGACGTGCTACCCCGACAGCACCGACAGCGAATACCGCCGGCTCATCGAACTTTACCGCGATATGGGCTGCACCTGCCTGCGTGTGTGGGGCGGCGCGATTCTCGAAAAGGAAATCTTCTACCGCCTCTGCGACGAAGCCGGTATCCTCGTCTGGCAGGAATTTCCCCTGTCGAGTGCCGGCGTCGACAACTGGCCGCCCGAGGACCCCGAGATTATCGTGGAACTCTCACACATCTGCATCAGCTACATCCGCCGGAGGGCTCATCATCCGTCGCTGCTGCTCTGGTGCGGGGGCAACGAGCTCCTTGGGGGCGGCGGCAAGGGCATCGACAACGTCCCCTGCGATTACTCGCATCCCTGCATTGCCGCCATAAAAGACGTCGTCGAGCACTGGGACCCTGGCCACCGCTTTCTTCCTACTTCGGCCAGCGGTCCGTGGGAATGGGGCTCGGTCGACCGCTTCGGCACCGGCACGCTCCACGATGTCCATGGTCCCTGGGGATTCGGACAGCGCGCCGATAACCTTGACGAATGGCGCGACTACTGGTCCCGAGACGATGCTTTGTTCCGTTCCGAGACCGGCATGCCCGGCGCGCAAAGCCTCGAGATGTTTCGAAAGTATGGGGCAGGCGTGGACATTTGGCCGCCGACCACCCGTTATTGGCGGCATACGGCCCCCTGGTGGACCCAATGGAACCGTTTCCGCGAGACACTCGAAAGTCCGCCCCCCCACGAAGCGCTGACCGAGTACATTCGGCTCACCCAGGAAGAACAGGCCGAGGCCTATGCCATCGCCGCGACGGCTTGCAAAAACCGCTTTCCCAAATGCGGCGGATTCCTCGTCTGGATGGGCCACGACGCCTTCCCCTGCCCCGCCAACAACGCGTTCATCGACTTCGACCGCAATCCCAAGCCCGCCTACTCCGCGCTCAAACGGGTCTTTCGCGGCGAATAGCGCGGCCGTTTGACTCAGCCGAAAGGGGCGATTGTTGCAGGGCGATTGTTGCATCTTCTGGTCGCGTGGTAAAATAGGCGATCCAAAGAAAAAGCGCCCTGTAGGCACGAGAGGAGTTCACTTCCGTGTGGTTTCGGAAAAAAGAGAGATTGAGTGATGTGCCGCCCCATTTGCGGAGCGGCGACACCGCTGCGTCACAAAAACCGGCGTTTTACCGTATCGAGTTTGACATGATGAAGAAAGGCGCTGTCCTCCAGCGACGCGGCAAACCGATCCGGCAGTACGCTGTTACAGTAAACATGACGACCCGGGTGGTAACCAGCGGGGATGTGGTTGATCGAGAAACGTTCGAAGCGTTGGTGGCAGCAGGCGTGGTAGACCGGATGCCGGACGCCCCTGCTCCCCCGAAAGAAGGCGCCTCGAACGATCATGCACCGGCCCCGTCAAGTAATTCCGGCAACATCGAGGAATAGGAGTGGGTAATAGAATCTCCCTGGCCATGATCGTAAAGGACGAAGGTCAGGTACTCGAGGAATGTCTTGAATCCGTCGAGGAACTCGTGGATGAAGTCTGCATTGTTGACACGGGTTCCCGGGATGAGACACGGGAAATTGCGCACAATCACGGTGCGCGAGTGACCGGGTATTTGTGGTCCGAAGATTTCGGCGCGGCCCGGAATGAATCGTTGCGCCTATGCACAAAGGACTGGATTCTCGTACTTGACGCCGACGAACGCATCGCAAAAGAAGACATTCCGGCCATTAAACGGCTGGCGAAGGGACCAAACGCCTTCGCGTATGAATTTATTACGCGAAATTATACCAACGCCACGGACATAGCCGATTTCCAACCGTGTGAGCCGGATGATCCTCACGCACGTGGGTTCAAGGGGTGGCACCCAAGTAAGAAGGTACGTCTGTTCCCCAACAACGCAGGGGTGCAGTTCGAGGGGAAGGTTCACGAATTGGTCGAGCCTTCTCTGGGACGCGCCCGTATCGACGTCGAAGCCTGTGACGTCCCCATTCATCACTATCCTCATCTTAAGGGCCTCGAGCACACGCGCCAGAAGCAGGAGATGTATCTGCGTTTAGGCCATGAAAAAGTGGTCGAGGAACCCACGGACCCGAAGGGCTATATAGAACTCGGAAATCAATACGCGGAAGCCGGGGAATACGAAAAGGCGGCCGGCGCTTACCGCGAAGCCCTGCAACTGGACCCCTCGAATGCCACCGTCCTTCGCGATCTGGGAGGCGTTTTGCATCTCGCAAAGCGTTCCGAAGAAGGGAAAAAGGCTTTATTACTCGCCCTTCGTATTGACCCAAACCTTTCGAGCGCCTGGCGCAATTTGGGCGTCGTTTATCTCGATCAAAAACAGTGGCCGGCTGCTATCGAGAGTTTTCAGAAAGCGCTGAAGACAAATCCTACCTGGGTAGATGGATACCGTTATTTGAGCGTTGCGTTTGAAGGGAAAGGCGATTTCGCCAAGGCGGCGGAAGCCTCTCAAAACGCATTGGAAGCGCGCCCGGATAACCCCGAATGTTTGCGCCTGTATATCCACCAGATGCTGCGTCTCGAGCGCCGTCAGGAAGCGCGGAATATGCTCCAGCATTTGATTGATGAACGCGCTTGTGTCGCCAACGTGCATAACGCGTTGGGGGAATTATACTTCTACGATCAACGCCTCGACGACGCCAAGACGCATTTTACCCGGGCGGGCCGATTGGGTAGTGCGGCGGGGTTCAACAATTTGGGCGTTGTGCTTATGCAAGAGGCGCGATACAGCGAAGCCGCGGGTGCCTTCGAACAATGCCTGGAACTGGAGCCCTCGCACCACGGAGCCCTTGCCAATCTTCAAAAGGTGCGGCAGCGATTATAACGTCCGGGGCAACCCCGACGGAGGGCTAAAGAAATCGCTTCCGGTTGCCGATAACTCAACAGAGCCGGGAAATACGGCTCTGAAGCCGATGCATGGATGCAAAGGCGCAAATATCACGGAGGATATGAGCCATGGGTCTACGGATCAACACCAATATTGCGGCCCTCAATGCAGCCCGCACACTGCGCGGAACTACCCGCGAACTCAACACCACCCTTGAACGCCTCGCCAGTGGCCTTCGAATTAACCGGGCCGCGGACGACGCCGCTGGCCTGGCTATTTCGGAAGCCTTCCGCACCGTAATTCGGGGGTCCGCGGTGGCCCAGCGGAATTCACAAGATGGGATCAGCCTCGTTCAGACGGCTGAAGGCGCCCTCAGCGAAGCCACCAACATCCTGCAACGGATGCGGGAACTCGCGGTCCAAGCCGCCAACGGTACGCAAAGCACCTCGAACCGCGTCTCGCTCGACCTCGAAGTCAAAGAATTGCTCGAGCAACTCGACGACATTGCTTTCGACACCGAATTCAACGGCCTGAGCGTGCTCAGCGCTGCTCAGACCATCACCCTGCAGGCCGGCTTCCGCGCGGGCCAGACGATCGAAATCGCGGTCGCCGGCGCTTCGACGGCGAATCTAGGCGTAAACGGCATCTCACTCTCGACAATTGGCGGCGCCGTCTCTTCTTTGTCTACCTTGGACACCGCACTCCAGAGCGTCAGCCAATTGCGGGCCACCTTCGGCGCCGTGCAGAACCGCCTCGAGTTCACCATCAACAGCTTGGCCATCACAGAGGAAAATGCATCAGCGTCTGACAGCGCATTGAGGGACGCCGATATTGCTTCCGAAACGATTCAGTTTACACGCACGCAAATACTGATCAGTTCGGGAACAGCGGTGCTTGCCCAAGCGAATGTGGTACCGCAAACGGCCCTCCAACTGCTTGGCGGATGAGCTGCCAAGGGACTCGAAACCGCTCATAACCTCGTTTTTCGAGCCGCGCTGGTCACAGCGCGGCTCTTCTTTCTTTTCCAAATTCTGTGCAAGTTATTGAAATAGATGGGTTTGTACAGAGAATTCCCCACCCTGTTTTCCCCGCCTTACCCGAATATAGCGAAAAAAATACCGTTTCTCAAAAAAAATGCTAAAGTCTTCCGCTAAAGTTGCCGATAAGTTACACGACAACGGCGGAATGCGCCGGTTCAGGGAAACGGTCCCAAGGGGGAACCAAGTTCCCATACAAGGG
>JAWODE010000669.1:0-4191 GCA_046483455.1 Candidatus Hydrogenedentota bacterium
AATGAGGCTGAAAACAGCGTTTTCACGCACGCGGCGCGCAATCAACTTACTGTATTGCGCGCCGAAATCCAGCACGACGACGGGGTTCCGTTCAGGTTCCATGGGCTACCTCGGAATCTGGTAATTGGGGGCGTCTTCGGTGATGGTTACGTCGTGGAGATGACTTTCGCGAACGCCGGACACAGTGACGCGGACAAAGTGGCTTTTGGTCTTAAGTTCTTTGACGTTACGGCACCCGCAGTAGCCCATGCCGGAGCGCAATCCACCGACGAGTTGATGGACGTAATCGGCCAGCGGCCCCCGGAAGGGTACCCGCCCTTCAATGCCTTCGGGCACCAGCTTGCCGGGGTCTTCTTCGAACTGCATGTAACGGGTTTTGCTGCCGCGCTGCATGGCCTTGACCGAGCCCATGCCGCGGTGCACCTTGTACGTGCGGCCTTCGTAGAGGACGGTTTCCCCGGGGCTTTCGGCCGTTCCCGCGAAAAGGCTGCCGATCATGACGCTGTCGGCGCCCCCTGCGATAGCCTTCACGATATCGCCCGAGTACTTTATGCCGCCGTCGGCAATAACGGGGACATCCCGTTCGCGCGCTACAGCAACGACTTCCATGATGGCGGTCAACTGCGGCATGCCCGCGCCCGCGATGACGCGGGTCGTGCAAATCGAGCCCGGTCCGACGCCTACTTTGATGGCGTCCGCGCCGGCGTCAATGAGATCGGAGGCGCCCGCTTTGGTGACGACATTTCCGGCGATCAAATCGACCTCGGGGAAAGCTTCCTTGATGCGGCGAACGGTTTCGATGACCAATTTTGTGTGTCCGTGCGCGGTGTCGACCACGAGGATGTCGACGTTCGCGTCAACAAGACCTTGTGCCCGCTCCACTTCAGCGGGTCCAACGCCGAGCGCGGCGCCGACGCGCAACCGGCCCATGCCGTCCTTACAACTGGCGGGATAATCTCGAGCCTTCATAATGTCCTTGATGGTAATCAGGCCGACGAGCGTACCGTCCTTTTCGACAATGGGGAGTTTTTCGATACGGTGTTTGTGAAGCAACTCTTTGGCGGTTTCGAGGTTCGTGCCGGGAGGGACAGTGACCAACTTGTCCTTCGTCATCACGGATTCGATGGGGACATCAAGGTTTTCCAGGAACCGCCGGTCACGGTTGGTGAGAAGTCCGACCAACTTGCCGTTTTCATCGATAATCGGCACGCCGGAGACGTGAAACCGCGCCATGAGGTTTTCCGCCTCCTGGACCGTGTTGTGGGGGCGCAAAGTGATGGGAGCGGTGATGATGCCGGCTTGGGACCGTTTGACGCGGTCAACTTCCGAGGCTTGCTCATTGATGGTTAGATTTTTGTGGATGATGCCCAAACCGCCTTCCTGGGCGATCGCGATCGCCAGGCGCGCTTCGGTCACGGTGTCCATGGCCGCGCTCAGAAGCGGGATGTTCAGGGCGATATTGCGGGTGAGTCGCGTGGTGGTATCTACCTCGCCCGGCAATACCTCGGACTTGGCGGGGCGCAACAGCACGTCGTCAAAAGAAAGGCCTTCGGTGATGCGGTCGTAATCGTTCATGGTTTTTGGGTTCCTGGCCTGAGCCGTGCCGTGCAACCAGATGGAAAAAAAGTATTATAGAAACGCCGCTCCTGAGAGTCAAAATGCCTTGCGCCCCGCTCGGTTTGATGGTTGGGCAGACTTGCCTATCCCACGCCCCATTCGTCGTTCTGGACGGGACTGAACAGGCGGCGCCGGTCGGTGTCGGTCATCGAGGGGCGTTTTTGTAGTGCGCCCTCGATCTTCGGGAATCGATCAAACTTAATCCGCCGAGAGGCGTGGACATGAATAAAATGCAGATACATCAACAGACGTGCTGTGCGGTACTGCCGGGGAGTGGCATACATGAGCGCCATGCCTTTTTCGATAGCGTGGCCGTAGGGGTCGGCCACGGTGGAAGGTTTCGCGGCGTCGATTTCGGACCATGCGAAGAGGTCGATCTCGGTGTTGGCTTTTTCTTGAAGGGCTTTGTTTTCGTACTCGCGGCCGAGGCGTTCGTAGAGGGCCACCAGCCGCTCGAACCACCAGAAAATCGCCCGGTAGCCTTCGTCTTCGATGTCGATGGCGATTTGGGCTTCCTCGATGGTGGCGGTGGTTTGTTTGTGGAGGTAGGTCAGGCGTTCTTCATCTTCTTCGGGCACCATGCGGACGCGGGCTTTTTCGGACGCGTCTCCGTAGTTGAATTTCTCGAGTATGACAGGAATGGTGAACTTAGCGCGTGCCAGGAGCCGAAGTTCCTGTAGCAAGGGCCGGGCGATGGTTTCCTGCTCGAGGGCGCGTTCAAGGGACGGTTCCGGAGCGAAGATTTCGGCGCCCAACTCGACCCAGAGGTCGTGAAACAGGCGCACCAGTTCCCGACCCGAACCCGTGCTCCCTTCGGTGCATGCCATGGTGACGATCTCGTTGAGCCGGCGCCGCATGAGGGTGCCATGACGCCGAAGGACGTTGTGACCCGTGAGAAAACGCAACACGAGGATGCGGTCCAGCGCGATCCCCGCGGTTTCTTCGCGCACATGGCCTTCAGACACGAGCACGTTTTGCCACCGGCGGCACCAGTCGCGGAGTTGCCGTGCGACGTTGCTCCAGGGGGGCCGCCGCAAGTCCTCGAGAGCCCCTCCCTGCACTTCGCAGTGGTCGAGGGTTTCTTCGAATTCTCCCCCGAATTCCGCCGGGCTGTCGGAGGCAAGAAGCAGTTCCTCGGTATGGGTGTCGTAAAAATACGAGCGGAAAAGATCGGAGACAAAGGCGTACCGTACCCCGAGGTTCTTGGTAATGGTGACCAGGAGCCGGGTGGGATCGCAAAAATCGAGGCCGCGTTCCGCCAGTACACTGGGCGGCTCGAGGGCGCCAGGCATCAGAAAATGCGCGGCCACAGCGGGTCGGCGCGGTGCGCGCAGCAGGTACGAAACCGATGTGAAGGGACAGGTTTCAGACGGATTGAGCCGTTCGGGTTGCTTCCATCCGAGCAATCGTAAAAACGCCTCCGCGTAGCGCGACTGTTCATCCGGCGCGGAGGCGGAAGAACGCTCCCACCACGATTCACACAACTGCCGGATTTCGTGTCTGTATTGCATGCTATGCGACACCTCTTCCCTTACTCACGTTGTATCCAGCCGATTCAATACGCCGCCAAATGAGGTCGTCCCGACGGCCAAGGAGGTCGACGCCGTTTTGAAGAAACGGCGTGAGTTTCTCCGGAAACGCGGCCAGCAGGTCGAGAAATTGGTCTGACGGCATAACCTCAACACTGTAGGGACCGGGCACCGTGCGGCTGAGCCGCGTGGCGCCCTCCGTGACCAACAGCGCTTTCGTTTGGGATTCGTCCAGAAACGCCAGAACTACGCCGCGCTCCATCGCGGCAAAGGCGCGGAGACGGTCATAATCATCGCAGACTTTGAGGACCATACCGTGGAGTTCGGGAAACAACGGGAAGTCAATATCGACTTGGTAGTAGCTGCGGTTGCCCTCCGCGCGCTTGTACAGGAGGCCCATGCCCGAAAGCCGCTCCAATTCCCGCTGCACGGCGCGGATAGCCAATCCCGTGGTCTTTTCGATCTGCCGCTGATAATAGGGCCGATGGGGGTCGAGCATAAACAGACGGAGCACAACGCCGCGTGCTGACGATGCAAACAGCATGGCCAAGGTTTCCAGCGTTATCTTTTGACCAATATCCGTTGTCATTAATAAACAGACGACCCATGCGATGGCCAGTCTACATTAAGAATCTGTAGACTTACCACCAGTTCATATGTGCCATAGTATACGCATAGTAGTCATCGCTGTCAAGAGAAAATATTTGTTGGCATCAAAAGGTGTAAGCTTCTTGCCCGACGCAGCTCTTTTTATGCTGGAACTTACTTCTTCCCCCTGTTCGCCATCGTCTCTGCCGTCACGCACCTCAATGTGGCCTGAAATGGTATTTCATACATTTGCGTCGATTTTTTATGCGCCTTTTCTTACATCCGGGAAGGCGTGGCGTAAATAAGCTCATGGGCCTGTATATTTGTGATTAATATCTAACAACTTTTTTCTCAATTACTTAGAGCCGGGTTCGTCTTTTGTCCGGCAAATTGGCACAGGCGTTGCGAGCAACCTGGCCCAAGAAGGACGCTCTTTCTAGCCGGGTTCAGTTTTCGC
>JAWODE010000672.1:0-6475 GCA_046483455.1 Candidatus Hydrogenedentota bacterium
CACTCCGGGTGTTGCGGGGCGGCTCGTGGAGCAACAAATCGAGCAAACTGCCGCTCCGCGAATCGCAACAGGAACAATCCGACGAATACGAACAACAACAACGGGTTCCGGGTTGTGTGTTAGTCGTCCCGCAAGCCTCCTTTGAACCGGGGTCCCGGTCTTCGCGGAATGCGGACGCCGGGAGCGTCGCACCGGATTACGGTGCGAGCCCGAGCGGGTGTCGGAGGAGACTACAGGCCTGTTCCCGGCTGTTCGGGCGGCTGCGCCCGGAACAGGTAAATACAGAATCGGGCCCGGCGGGCTGGTAGCTGACGCGAAGGCTCGCCTGGGCGCGCTTTCTGAAAGATACTTGCCAGCTTTCTCTGTCTCGGGAGGGCGAGGACAGAGGCGGCGGATTAGGTTGACGATGGGGATCAATGGCGGGTTGGAAAACCCGCCCTCCTTTACCGGACGAGTACTGCATGAGGCTCACCCCCTTGGCGTAGCTCCGCCTCCTCCGCGTCTCTGCGGTAAAACAGTCCACAGGCTGTGACTTCTGAGTCCCATTCTTTTTGGCATAGGCATTGCACTTTTCCTGTCGACATTGTGAAGTTGTGACCGGAAAGGAGCGACAGCATGCGTACGTACATTGCCATTCTCGGCGTTGCGGTCCTGGCGTGGCCGGCAGCGGCCATCGACTTCGGGGCGGCGTGGGATGCGTTGTGGGAGGAATCCCCGGCGCAAACACACAAGAATCAGGCAACGGATCAGGAAACTGCCAAACCCCACATGGGAACGGGCGTTTACCGGGTGACGGGCCGCGGGGCCGTGCCGCCGGACGCAAAGTCCGATGCGCAGGGACGCTTGTTGGCCATGGGCGCCGCGCAATTGGATGCGCTGCGGAAACTCGCCACCCTGCTGGAAGGGGCCGATATCTCGACCGAGAGCACAACGAACCAGTATGTCCAAACGGATTATACCGTCAAAGAAACGACCAAGGCGTGTCTGAAGGGCGTGCGGCTCCTCGAGACGCGTTTCAACGAAGACGGCATCGCGGAAGTTGACGTCGAATTGGTCCTAACCAAAGCGGGGCAAGAACCGGATTTTTCATCTTTGGAAGGCTACCGCATTCGAACGCGTGAGACGGTTGCCGCGTCACCTCGACAAGCGGCGCTGGAATCCAATGAACCGGACAAAATGCCGGCCGAAGCAGCGGAAAACGCGCAAGGGAAAACCGATGCCACGCCGCAATCGGTCGAGCATTCTTCGAAGCGCAAGACGGGGCGGAAACAACAACCGATAGTGCGGGAAGAAGATTTATCAGACGATGATTTGTACCACAAATCGCTGGAATCGATGTTTGATGTATGGTCATCGACACTTTCCGGCGTTTCGGATGCGATGCAACAGGAAGAGGAAGGGGAGTTGGCTCCTCAAGAGCACCGGATGGCGATGGCCGAAGCCAGCGGCGAGCCCCACCAAGTCTCTGAGCCTGCGCAGACAAAAGAGTCCGAAGAAGAAGTGGTGGTCGGAAAGGCAAAAGTCGAGCCTCCCGAGGTCGAAGAATCGTACACCGACTTAGTGATAGACGCGCGGGGGTTTGGTTTGATTCCTTCAACATCGGTACGGGCGATTACGCCGAAAGGCGAGCAGATATTTCCGTTTCAAGGCGGCATTCTCGAAAAGTTCACGCCTCCTAATGACCCTGAGGTCCGTTTTCTCGGTTCCCTCGACGAGGCCCCTGCATTGCCCGGCTACGGAGGCCAGCCGCTGATCATCGAGGCTGACGGCGTACAATTGCCCGGCCGGACGGATATCGTCATAGAGAAAAGGGAACTCATGAAACTTACGGCCCTTCGGGAGAGCCGTATAGCTCACGGGGACGGATATGTCATCGTACTCACGGACAAATAGCTCAAATGCGAAAAGATACAGAGGAGGAGTAACCACCATGCGAAACGTCATTCTTGCGGGAATCGCCGTCATGATTGCGGCCGGGTGCGCTACGACCCGCCTGCCGAGCGGTCCCGACACCGCCGGCTTGACGGTCACTTCGGACCCGTCGGGGGCCTTCATCCTCTACAGCAAGGAAAAGGACGGTCCCTGGGAATTTTATGGCAAAAAAGAAGGACTGCATGTAACACCATCGGAGTCCCGCATGCGCAAGAAAGAATTCTTCTGGATTAAGGTCCAAAAGGCGGGGTACGCCGAGCCCGGTCCGCAATTTGTGCGCGCGACGCCCGGAAAAGACGCGGCCCTGCATTTCGAGTTGGTTGAAGCGGCCGATACGGCTACTCTGTATATCAAGTCGGAACCACCTGGGGGCACAGTTCTCGTGAGTGCGTCACGCGACGGCGAATACCACCCGTGGCAGGAGGCCGAGGGCGAGCCCATCACCCCCGCGCGCGGAAACGTGCCGGTAGGCAGCGCGTTCTGGGTGAAAGTGAGCATGCCGCATTACAAAGACTCGGCGCCGGAGTATGTCGAGGTCGCTTCGGCCATCCCCCTTAGCTTAGAGTTCGCGCTGAACCGTTTCGGGAAGCACGCCGAACCGAAACAAGAGCGCCTCTCCATCGACTCCGACCCGCCCGAAGCAACGGTTCTCGTGTCCGACGCGGAACATGGCCATTACGAACCATGGCCGCCAGATGAACAACTCCAGCTTACACCGATGGCCGTCATGGTGGATTGCGGACAGACGTTTTGGATGAAGTTGCGTAAGGACGGTTTTATGACCACGGAACCGCAACTCATTGAGGTGGTCGAGGACAAACCGATCGACATCCATGCCGTGTTAGAGACGGTCCCCTCCCCCGCTGCCGCGCCGCAGGACGTCGAGGCGACCGAGCCGGGCGGCATCGTGGTCAGCGGCTATGCGGTAGTGCAAGAAAAGGCAGGCGCGGCCAAGAAAGCGGCGATCATGGATGCGCTCGGCACCGCCATCCAGGAGAAGTACGGCGCGGAGATCAGCGCTCGACGTTTGGCCAACAACTACTTTCTCCAGGAGAACCGCGTCACGGCCGAAGCCGAAGGCGGATTCGTCGGATACGACATTCTCGAAGAGAGTCAATACGACGGTATCTACGCGGTTACGCTGCGGGTCTACTTCAAAGACGATGTGTTGAAGCGCGTCGGAGGACAGAACCTGCGGTTTTTGGTCGGAGGGATTGAAGCAGCGGATGTAGACGGAGTTGAACAGACGCCCAGAGAAGCGAGGAATGCTATCGCCGATGCGCTTATGGACGCGGCCATGCAGGTGGATGTGGTGGATGAACCTGCGGGCGATGCCAAGGCTCTCGCGGCCGAAGCCGAGCAATTCCAGTCCGATCTTGCCCTGTTTGTCCGGGCCAAGTCGGTTTTGCACGACAAATTTGGCGAGTTCTACGCCTACAAATCCCGGGTGGACTACGAACTAGTCATCCCCCTGCGCGGACAGGTCATCGCCTCGGGATCCGTGGAAGGTTACAACGAGAAGCGTCAATTGACGGCCCACGATGCGGCCGCCCATTCCCTCGAGGATACCGGACGCAAGGCCGCCGAGGCAGCACTTCACAAACTCGCGCAGCGCTACGACCGCGCCGCTACGCATTCGGTCTTCATCACGGCTATCAGGGGACAACGCCAAATCGAGGCTTTGGTAAACGAACTGCGGACGGTTGCAGGCGTTCGGGATGCGCAGGTTTTCGGTTCAGAAGGCGACGTCTGCGAGATCATCCTGGTGTTGAATCCCGGCCTTCGCTCGCAAATGGCGGATATCGTGCAGGGTCTTCGCAACACCGACGTCGAGGTAACGGAAGGCGATCTGTACACAACCATCGCCTGCATCCGATAGGAAAGCATGATGGGCTTGATAACAAACAAAACCACACGGATGCTCATCGGTGCTCTTTGCCTGGCCGGCGGGGTCTGCTTTGGGGCTATCGCTGAGGGGGAGGATACCCTCGCCGGCCGGGCTTCTGTACACGCACGGCTGGAATCCGCCCAGGAACGTTTGCGAGACGTCACGCGGCGCATCGAAGGACGGGGGCCGTTGCCGGCTTATTCTGGGGCGGATCTTGAGCCGACGCGAAAAGCGTGTGCGGATTCCACGATACGCTATACGCCGGCAGTGGCGCCGGTCGAAAAACCAACAAGAGCGCAAGTGGCATGGTCGCTTCCTGCGACGAGACCTTTGCCTCCCTCCCCCCTTCTTCATGCAACAAGACCGCAGACGAGTGTAGTGGATGGCCGGCTTCCCGCGGAAGCGCAGGTCTATCTCCCCCTTGTCAAAACGCACACCCGGCGCTACGGCCTCGACCCGGCCCTGGTGCTGGGGCTCATCGACGTCGAGAGCCGTTTCAATCCTGGCGCTATATCGTCCAAGGGAGCAAGGGGGCTGATGCAAGTAATGCCCGGAACGGCGCGCGACTTGGGCATCACAAGACCTTTTGATCCGGGGCAGAATATTGCCGGGGGCACGCGCTATCTCGCTATGATGGTCCAGCGCTTTGGCGATCTCCGCCTTGCGCTGGCCGCATACAATGCCGGTCCTGAAAACGTGAAGAAATACGACGGCGTTCCGCCGTTTGCGGAAACGCAGGCGTATGTAAGAAAAGTGCTCGCGCGCACTCAGTATTACAAAAGCTCTAAAATGAACGATGGGCATAATGCGGCGGAGATTTTGCGAGAGGAATATGGGGAAAAACACGGGAAATAATATAAACCCGCTGCTTGCGTTGCGTCTGTTTGGCGGGTTTAGCTAGGATGGTGCCCAAAGAGGGCGAAAAGGGGCGGAGCATGTCTAAGCGACGAGAAAGCTTCGAAGACCAAGGAGACGAGACACCGGTCCCGGACGAAGGAACGGTACGGGAAGCGAACGGGGAAGCTTCTATCCGGGAAGAATCGGCCGATGCAATGGGACCCGAGGGGGATTTGCGCATTTCGGCTTCGGATGGCAACCGCGATACGTTGTGCATGGACGACCAACTCGAACAATTTGTCAGTCCGGGGATGGAATTGCCGACGGAACTGGTCGCGGAGCAAAAAGCGGTCCTGCTGAGGAAGGGCGATGTGGTTGCGGACCGTTTCAGGGTGGGAAAGCAACTTGGATTTGGGGGCATGGGCGCCGTTTACCAGGTTAAAGACCGTTACTTGGGTATGGAAAAGGCGCTTAAGGTGATGTTGCCTTCGTTATTGGGCAGTGAGACGGCGCGCCAGCGTTTTCGTGATGAAGTCGCTATCACGCAACAACTCGCCCACGAGAATATCGTGCGGATTTATGACCTCTCGACCGACCGGAAACGCAAGTTCTATTTTTTCACGATGGAATTGATAGAGGGGAAAACGCTGAACCGCCTTATCCGGGAGCGGGCGGGTCGGCTGACGCTCGACGAGGCGCTGGATATCGCCCTCCAGCTCTGCCATGCGCTCGAGTACGCGCATGAGTACACCATTCATCGGGATTTGAAGCCGCAGAACATCATGGTGCGGCCGGACGGTTCGATTAAGATACTGGATTTCGGTCTGGCAAAACTGATGACGCCGGGGCGTATGACGCGTTCCAGCATGGCACTCGGCACGGCGTACTACCAGGCGCCCGAGCAAAGCATTCATATAAAGGAACTGGACCAGCGTG
Source organism: Candidatus Hydrogenedentota bacterium (assembly GCA_046483455.1). Taxonomy (GTDB): domain Bacteria; phylum Hydrogenedentota; class Hydrogenedentia; order Hydrogenedentales; family SLHB01; genus UBA2224. The sequence goes on from JAWODE010000672.1 coordinate 5,594, forward strand.
CGGATATCTATTCGGTGGGCGTCATCCTGTATCAAATGCTGACGGGCGACATACCGGTGGGGCGGGTGAAAGCGCCCTCGAAGCTGGTCAGCACTGTTCCGACCGCATTGGATAAAATTGTTCTCACCTGCATCGAGCCTGAACCCGCGGAGCGATACGAATCGGCAACGGCATTAAAAGAAGCGCTTGAAAAATTCGTCAAACAACAGAAACGCGCTCAAGACACCCGATTCCAAGAACGAAAACGGCCCAAGCACGATGAGTCTTCGACATCCCTGTCCGCCGGAGCGCGCACCTTACTGCGTTCCTTTGTGCATGATTGTAAGGGCGAGTGGACCCAAGAACAGTTCGACGATTTGGTGCGGCAGGTTCGGGCGTTGCCCGAATGCGGCAACGTTAGCGAGAAGACGGTCGAGAAAGCTCTCGACACGGCACTGAGAACCTGGCGCCGTGATGTGGAAATGAAGAAAAAGCTCGAAGAGTACGTCGAAAAACCGCCGACCAAGGGGCGTCGCGCATTGTTCGGGCCCTTGAAGATTGGTATCGGAATCATGGCGTTCCTGGCGCTGTGTGCTCTTCCACTCATCCTTCTGTTTGCGACGACGGATATTAATCCACCGAAGCCTGAAGGAAACGAAACGGAGGGTGCGGAGACGCCAGCTGTTACATGGCTCGAAGGGGCGTATGCCGGCGATACCGTGACCGTGGATTTGGGTGATGGGGTAACCATGGACATGGTGTGGTGTCCGAAAGGGACTTTCGAGATGGGCGATGAATCAGGCCACCCCGATGAGCAACCGGTCCACGAGGTGCGGATTACGGAGGGCTTCTGGCTGGGAAGGTATGAAGTGACTCAGGCTCAATGGAAGGCTGTTACGGGCC
>JAWODE010000200.1:0-4913 GCA_046483455.1 Candidatus Hydrogenedentota bacterium
GGAAGTTGGAGAGAGGCGAGATGTTCCTGCGATCGCTCCGCAAGCCGGCGCCGGGTTTCGGATAAGTCGGCCATGGCCTTTACATTCGCGAGACCTTGTTTGCCCGATAGCAGATCGATCGCACCGCCATAGTAAAAGGCACTGTGCGCTGATGCAATGGGGATGACCAGTAAAGTGGTTCCGAGAAATACGAGGCAGGCGAGCGCCAACTCATTAAACCGCCTGCTTATGAGAACGAGAACCCCCACCAGGCCAATGTACGGCGCGAAGAAAAACAGCACATGAGCATCCTGGCGCTCGAATCCGTGTTTGAACAGTGTCACCAGGGTAGGAAAGAAAATGATGGCCGCTACTGAAACATCAGAGCGCATCCCCATCCCGACAATACTGGCGCCAATGAATGCCGTTAGACACACGAGGGCCACATACAGCTCGCTCTGTGGGCCCTCGAGGGCCATGGCTATCGAATTGTACCGGATGTATTCGAGGGTCATGAGGGTCCATGCCTGAAAGGGTTCCCATCTCCCGAAAAAGTAGAGCCACAGGGCCGCGCTTACAATGGCGAAGGGGATGAATGACCGGAGGAGCGCAGTGTAGAAATGGGTATATCCACGCAGCAGCCGCGCCAGTTCAGCCAGGCACAGCATCGTGAGAAGGCAGAGCGCCAGTGTGGGTTTGATGAAAATGCTCATGGCAGCCAGCGCTGCGAGTGGGGGAAGCAAAAGATTCCCGGCGTGTGCGTATCGCACGGCTACCGCCGACCACAACCCACCCGCAACGATTAGTTGCGACTCATACTTTAGCCCGAACAGGACAGCGAACAGATAGGTAGCCATGAAAAGCAGGGCGGGGAAGACCCCTCCTATTCGGAGTCCGGCATAGGCTATAGCCATACCGAAGAGAAGGTGGACCAGGAGACGAAAGCCGGCGGCAATAGCGAGGTTATATCCCACGTCCATGGGGTAGAGCAGAAAGCCCAAAGGGCCGTAAGTAAACGTAACATCGCTTCCGTACTGGAGGCCGCTGTTTGGCAAATAGTTCAAAGCGTAGTGCCAGGAAGCATCAAGACCCGGCTGGAGAGGCAGGTATCCCCCCGGGAATGTGAGAAGCAGGAACCCCAGTAGAGCTGGTAACAGCACAGCGAGACGGAGCCCCGGATGCCCATGAACAGCCCCCGTATTTTCTTCATCTACGCGCACATTCTGGCCTCATTCTGTTATGCCTATGAAACAAATTGGGTTATGGTCTGGAGCCAGCATAATACGGGTGGGAAACCAGGTTGGCAAGGACGCGTCTATTGCGGTGGTGTCTCGGTCTTCTGCGGAGCATTCGCTTTAATTGGTTCAGACTCTTTTTCCTCCGTGGGGCTTATGTCCCGCAGGCGCTGTGAAGACCCTTTTCTCGGCGCTTTTTCTTGAGCCTTCTTCCGCTCGACGTACCAACGGGTCCATGCTCGTGGACTGTTGCCGAAATTGAGTCCAGTAATCCGTATGAGGGCCGCGGCTGCCGTATCGCGGGTTTCAGGATAGCGGTTTATGGCGTTGATGAGGGTTTCGAGCGAGTTTTCGCCTCCCATAAGTCCGATGTAATGGACGGCGCGGCGGCGAGTCTCAGGGCGGCTTTCGCGCGGGTTGAGGGCCATGGCTTCGATGGCTGATAAGGCAGTGGGGCCTCCGATACGCGCCAATCCCGACAAGGCATTTGCCCGGACCGCGGCACTTGAGTGGCGCGACATCTCTTGTAAGGCGGGGAGAGCTTCTGGAGCGGCGATGTGGGCCAGTGCTCTGGTGGCCGCTCGAGTCAACGCCCGGTCGTTGTCTCTCGCGGCGGCTGAAAGGGCGTCTACCGCAATTCTGCTGTTCATAGCCCCTAAAGCTCGGGCGAGCGCAGGCCGGGCGTCGGCTTCGGTATCCGGCGACTGCAGCATTTCCAGTATAGGGATTTCAATGTGTTCCTTGAGCCGTGGAAACGCTTGCTCCGCGGCCACCCGTGTGGCCTCGTCGTTTGATCGCAGGCGGTTAAGCAGCTCATGCGTCAGCCGAGACACGTCGCGGGTGGCGAGTTCGCGAAGAGCAGTTGCACGGACTTGGGGGGCGGGGTCGTCGAGAGCGTGGATCAGAACACTCATGATTTCAGGGACTTCGGCTTGTATCAGTCCGAGCAGGCCTTGTACCCGGGTCTCGGGGTCAGGATCGTTTATCATAGCCATAAGGGCGGTACGTGCATCGTGGGCCAAGCGTGGACCGGGCCTGCAGGGCCATTGCACATCCACGCCCAGTATGGTATCGCGTAATCTTTTGATGGGTGGATGGTTGTGATGATATGAAGTCTGCGCCTGATACTGTATTTCCCGGCTTTTATCGGGGGGAATGAGGTCGGAAAATGCCTTGTAATTTAATGTCAAAAAAACAGTTATTAGGCCTGTCATCGTTAACAAGGGAATGACCGATAGCAGGACTTTTGCGGTCGAACATAGAGGCAGCTCCCATTTGGACCTTCTCGTTGTTCTTTGCGGCGGGGTTTTTGTGCGGAGATTGGCAGATTCTCGGATTTTTTTGCGTTGTACAGGGAATAAGGTTGGCATAGGATGCGTTTCGTTAAATGGCTGCGGCATACGCCTTTCCCCCAGGCAGGCCGCAGAGGCAGTCAGCAATGACTGGTTCCCACCACCGGCGAGTGCGTGAATGGCAGTTCCCCCGCTGCCCGCACTCGCCTCCTTATTTTTATTTAACCATAATGTTTTCAAGGGTATAAGAATCTCTTTCCGCTTTCAGGACAGGCGGTTGTTTGTTGAAAGCAGCAGAATGAGAAGCGATAAAATTCAAATACTTGAATTGCAATAATAGCAGGCATATCTATAAATTTCGTAGCAACTATTGACAATTGGTCTAAAATTCCTTACAATATTCCCGCTCGCGCGCCGCAGTTTGGTGAGGACCCATACAATTACTTCGTAGCACCGTTGGCCGCTGCAGGTGGGATTCCATTTGCTCTCATTTTTCATACGCAGCCCTAAGCATACCACAACTGAGTGCGCAGAGAAGCGTGACAATAGGAGATTAAAATGACCCCAAAAATCGCAGCTGCATTGGAAGTATTCTCGGGGTCCGCGGACCGGTATTGTCCGAGTGGGTACCGGGAACCGCTTCGAATGCAGGAACGACTGGCGGCCTTGTCGAAGATCAAGGCTATCAAAGCGGTAGAAGTTACGCAGACGGATGTGAGTCAGGAGCTTCCCGGGAAAGAGTTGAAGCGAATGCTGAAAGATTACGGCTTGGCATGTTCCGGTGTATCTGCCAATTTGGCCTATGATCGACGTTTTGCCTTGGCTGCTTTCGGCCACCAGCACCCCAAGACACGCAATGCCGCCATTGACGAGGGGCGCAAAGCCGTTGATGTTGCCCGGCAGCTCAACGCGACGGAAGTCACCTTGCGGCTGTATAGCGATGGGTTCGATTACGCGTTTCATATCGATTACGCGGCGCATTGGAATACTTTGATCTCATCGATCAAGACAATAGCGAAGTATGCATCGCCGGACGTGAACGTTGCCATCGCGTACAAGGGTGGCGAGCCCCGCAAGTTCCTTACGGTATCGTCGGTAGGCAAGGCGCTTTCCCTTTGCCAGGAAATCGCGATGAAGAACGTGGGCGTGGCCTTGAACTTTTCACATGCGCTCATGGCGGGCGAGAATCCAGCGGAAGCTATCGCTTTTCTGTCGCGCTCGAACAAGCTGTTTCAACTGTATTTCAGCGACTGCTACCACAGTCCGGATGACATGCTTATTTCAGGGAGCGTTCACATGTGGGAGACCTTGGAAGCCCTTTTCTATCTAAAGGTTTGCAAGTATAAGGGTTACCTGACGTTGGATATGCAGCCCAAACGGATTGATCCGGCTCAGGCTTGCCAAATTGGCGCGGGCAATGTCGCGATTCTTTGGAAGAAACTCGAAAAAATTGACACCACGGAATTGCGAAAGGCTCAAAAGACGCTTGACGCCGTTGAGAGTCAGAAGATTATTCGCCGGGCAATGTTACAATAGTGTCCAGTTGATTTGGGGTGTTTTAAGTACCTGGGCCGGACCGAGTCGGCCCAGGTTTTTTGTTGCCCTTATTTTTCGAAAGTCAAAACGCGGGCTTGCATTGCCATAGGACGCTTGCTACTCTGGATTAGAGATTAAAAGAAAGTAAGTAGGTGCAATTTATTTGAACTATTCGAGGAACCTCTTATTCGTCTGATAGGTAATACTCAAGGCCTTAAGGCTTCTCCACTCAAACGTTTACAGAAACTGGGCAATCGCCGGACTTCCGCCGAGCGTCTTGTCAGTCCCGAGTTGGCGCGTCCCCTCACGGAAATATCGAGGGAAATCCAACGCCAGGTGGGAGTACTTATCGACCGGCGGGGCCATGTTCGCGCCTGTATCGTCGGCGATTCGCGGTCTGTGTTTCTTCCGGATTTATCTGCTTATCGGCGGGGGCGCGCGCGTCTATGCGGGTTGCGGTTAATCCATACCCATTTGAACCATGAACCGCTTGACGACGATGATTTCACAGACCTCGCACTCTTGCGGCTCGATTATGTCGTGGCAATTGAGGTCCTGGCAGACGGGCTTCCCGGAAAACTGCATGCTGCTCATTTGCTTCCCAGTGGGGATGCGGAAAAGCCGTGGGAACTGCTGCCCCCAACGTCCGTCCATGATTTGGAAGACGATTTTCTTGTGACGGTTGATGCTCTCGAGGACGAATTTGCACGTCTCCGTAAGCCTCGTCCGGCGGGAGATTCCCGCGAAAGGGCGGTGTTGGTGCATGTCTCGCGCATTCCCCGTGGGGTCGCGGAAGATTCGGTGGCAGAACTGACGGAACTCGCGGCGAGCGCGGGTATTGAGACCATGGAAACGGTGATTCAGCGCCGCA
>JAWODE010000206.1:0-5585 GCA_046483455.1 Candidatus Hydrogenedentota bacterium
CGAAGCTGCTGATGTGCCTTGGCAGCAATTCTTTTCGCGGTTGGTCGGGTACGCACGCCGCAAACTGGAGGGGCTTTCCCGGGTGGCGACCGGTGAGGAGGATGTAGCCCTCAGCGCTATGTTTAGTTTCTGCCGCGGCATGGAGAAGGGTCGGTTCGACAAGGTCGAAGACCGAGAAGATCTCTGGAAGCTGCTGGTCACGATCACGGCCAGGAAGGCCTGCGCAACGCGTCGAAAGGCATATGCCGCGAAACGGGATGCCCGTCACACTCAGCATGAGGGCTCGGTTTTGTGGTTCGAAGACAGTGAGGAATGTGGCGGCGGGCTGGATCAGTTGGCTGTTGCCCCGACCGAGGAGATGGCTGATCAAGTGGTCGACAACTGCCATCGGCTGCTCGACTGCCTGGACGAAAAGTCGCGGCAGGTGGCCCTCTGGACGCTCGAAGGCTATTCAACCAGCGAGATCGCGACGAAACTTGGCTGCGTGCGGCGGACAGTCGAGCGGAAGCTGGAACGGATTCGCGAGAAGTGGATCGGTTTGGGCGTGGCGCCCAAGTCCCGATAGGTTTTCTCGCTCCGGGCAGAGGAGGGGCACGTGCTGGGAGGTCCGCGTGTCGATGGCGTCATGATAGCCACTTGATCCGAACCCTCATATACCGGTCGCGGATGACTTTCTCCGCCGCGAGTCCGACCAACGGGAGGACGGCTTGCGTCGGGCAGCTTTCCACCCGGAAAAATCCAACCGCCTGAAATATACTTCCTCGTGCGCCCGCAATCTTTTAGTGGACGGCCTTCTTCTCACGCGCGCGGCGTCGTGAGCCCGTGTCGCCGGATCACCGCCGGTGGTTGCCCGACCATCACACCCGCGGCCCGTTTTCTGGGCGGACACCTGTTCCTCGCGCTCCCACACGCTGGCGCGGCATCGCCGCCCGGCAAGCGGTCGCATTGTGGGTTCACGTTGGGCATCCCGGCCATGGCGCGGATGGCCAGCGGGATTTGCTGAAACGTGTCATCAAGAACGCGGAGGAAGGCATCGTAGTCCTGCGCATTTTCCAGCCTACAAAAGAGTCGCGCCCCCCCTTTGTCTGCTTTACATTTCACGCGGTTAGGTTTTTCCGGGTGGAAAGCTGCCCGACGCAAGCCGTCCTCGCGTTGGTCGGACTCGTGCGGAGAAAGTCATCCGCGACCGGTATACTTTTTTCAAAATTTCATGTCGTATCTTTCAGCCAGTCCGCCATGAAGAGAGTAGTGTCGCTCATTGTGACGCGACAAACCAATCACGAACGGGAGATAAGGAGAGTCGAAATGAACACGCTGATGCAATGCAAGCTCGGTGGTGCTCTGCTGCTGGCGGCAATCACGCTGACGCCGAACGTAGCCAGTGCGCAGTGGTACCAGAACCACCACAACTCGGGCAACTACGGACAGACGAGCCAAACCAACTGGCACACGGCGCAGGGAATTCACAGCCAGCGGCCCGGGGCGGCGATCGTCGGCGGCCTCCTTCAAGGCATCGGCGGCGGGCTGATCGCTGACAATCCACAAGAGAACGCCGTAGCCGGCAGCATCCTCAATGGTCTGGGGCAAGGGTTCACTGTTGCCAGCGAGCCAACCATCTGGTCACAAGGAAGCGTGCAACAAAGCAACCACGGCTACTACAACCATAACAGCGGCTCCAACAGGGGGCGACGCCCGACTGGCCATTACGGCCGGCCGCGCCCCCGCCACCGCCACCGCCGTTCCCCTTGGTAATGGCTCTCACGACTTGGCCACCCGAATCACGATTATTCCCAAACCGTCACGGACTAAACATTGACAAGGAGACATGAAATGAAAAGGCTGATTGTCGGACTGACTCTGGCCTTGATGCTCTCTGCCTTAATCGGCACGGCCTCGGCCCAACGTTACGGAAGCTCGTATTCCTCGTCTTACAACAACAGCTATTCCAGCAACTGGGGACGCGCGACGGGTTTCGGCCCCGGCGGTTATTACAACCAGGGTTACAACAACGAGGCGGGCCGTTCGAGTTCCAGCGCGAGAAGCTCTGGATATTCACCCTTCGGTGGGTTTTCCCGTGGCCAAACGGCCAGCCGCGGCTTCAATCGCAGGTCGGGATTCTCCAACGGGTTCTCGCCATTCGGAGCCCACAACCAGACGTACGGCAGTTTCAATCAATTCGACAACGGCAACCAGTTCCAAAACACGTGGCGCTGGTGACCCACTCCGACTGAACCCCAGCGGTCGTCTTCGCCCGCTGGGGTCTTGTCTTGGTCCAAACAAAGACCTTTGACAACGCGCCGCGCGAGCGGCTTCGAAAACTGGGCAACGTACCGAACCTGAAAACCATTGAACGTCAAAACCGGGAGATGAGAAATGAAAACCTTTGCTTATGCGGGCGCCGCCGTGATGCTGACACTGGTATGGAGCACGCTTTCCCTGCGTGCCCAAACGTCCGACCGCCACTCTTCATCCTGTTTTAGCCATGGCTACTCCAGCGATTGGAGTTGGAATGGCGGGAGCGCACCGGCAGCTCACTCGTGTCATCAAAGCCACGACGGCAAACACGCTTCCCTGCACAATGTTCCCCTGATCAGGGCTCTGAAGATGGCTGCGGAACTCGGCCCGGCGAAAGTCCTGGCAAGCGACGCGGCCAAAGAAGTTATCCGGCGATCGGAGGCCTCGATCACGATCTCCACTCACTACACCTCGCAAGAACAACTGTTGCGAGCGATCCTCGAAAACGTCGAGCTCCGCGTCGAGAAGAGCGGCAATGATCTGGCGTTGTTCCCAATGTCCGAAAAGCAGAAAGACGAGAAGAAGACCGACACGCAACTGACCTCCATCGGTCGCCTCGCGCTGGAAGCGGCGCTGGAGCGCCACGTGACCTTGCATTTGAACCATGTTCCGCTGGAAATGGCCCTGCAAATGCTGAAGGGCTACACCGGCATCCATGTCGACCATCCCGCGACCGGTTCCCGCCGGTCCACGTTCGGGCCGACGTTCGGGCCGATGGTCACCATCCATTGCGACGGCGGCTCCGTTTCGGACGTCCTTGCCACCATCGCCAAGCAGACGGATACGGGTCCGTGTCGATGAGGATCGCGTCGAGTTGGTGAAGAAGGACCAGTAGAGAGGCGTGACGCGGCAGTCTCTGATCGCTTGTTGTCTCCCCCGCGGCGGGACGAAGAATCATTCGTCCCGCCGCCGTTCGCATGCCCCCCTGCCGCCGGTAGTGGTCGTGCTCCTTGCGTGCCTCGATAATAGCGCCAGATCAGATGGGGCGGCAGAAGTCTCGTCTGTTATTGACGGGCACGCCGGACGCGATTGGCGATAATTGCCACGAGGTGCACGACACAGCCGACAAAACACATAATCAGCAGTAGTGAAAACAAGGCAAAGCGGGCGTGAGGCTGTCCCCATACTTCAGCGTCAAACGCACGGCCCGTAATGCCGAAAAGGGTGACAAACAACCCCGCTGCAAAAGCCAGCAGGCCCAACCACAATGCCCCGCCATGTCCGTTCAGCGTCGCGTGTCCTACCCAAAGCATGGGCCCATACAGTGCCCCCATCAGTAGCGCGATTTGAAGTACCGTGGGACCGGGCCGTGACACGGGATACAATCCCGCTCCCAGAACCACGAGCCCCTCCACGCCCCACAACAGAAGAATCACCGCCAATGACACCGTCAAGCCGCCGGCGGTAAGCGTGGGGGCCTCGGGAGTGTGGCAGTACCAGCGCCACGCCCGAACCACGGTCCCACGGGGCGAATACTCAATGGACTACCGGTAAGGTAGCGTTGCAACTCTTCCGCCAGTCCGATCGCCGTGGCGAATCGATTCTCGCTCTCCTTTTCCAGGCACTTCAAACAGATCGTTTCCAAGTCCTCATCAACACTCGGGTTCAATACACGCGGCGAAACGGGATCGGCGTGAACGACTTGGTCAAGCGTACTGGCCACGCTATCGGCTTGAAACGGCGGACGACCCGCCAACATCGCATAAAGGGTGGCGCCCAGGCCGTACACGTCCGTGTGCCGGCCCAGCTTGGCTGTCCGCCCCCTCGCTTGCTCCGGCGACATATAGCCCGGCGTGCCCAGTACTGTTTCATCGCCCGTGAGGGTGGATTCGCAATCAGTTCGTTTAGCCAAGCCGAAGTCCGTCACGCGCGGTTCGTCGAGCTCGTCGATTAGGATATTCGATGGCTTCAGGTCGCGGTGCAGCGTGCCACTATCGTGGGCATATTGAATCGCCTGTGCGACCTTTTGAATGTAAGCGGCCGCAGTCCGAGGTGAAATGGGGCCGGCCTTTCGGCACTCCTCTAAGCTCCGCCCCTCCACGAAGTCCATCGCAAAAAGATGCTGGCCATCGCTCTCGCGCACCTCGTGCACTGCTACGATGTTCGCATGCTGGAGACTGCCAGCTATCTCCGCCTCACGATGAAACCGCTCGATTTGCTCACCGCTGGCCAGATTCCCTGGGAGAATCAACTTGACAGCCACTACTCGGTTCAGCGAGTGTTGGTGGGCCTTGTAAACAACCCCCATGCCCCCGCGCCCGATTTCCTGGAGAAGTGTGTAGCCGGCCACTACCTGGCCGGTCACTCGAGGACCAACCCGCGCCCGATTTGCTCGCCCTTGGTCCCGCGTCGTCACGGCAGCATCCGTGACATCGCCGCGAGCGCTTTCGACAAGAACTTCCCGGATGATTTCACCGTAGCCGGGGAACCGACGCTCCAACGCCTCCTGGCGCACCTGCTCACCGCGGCGGCTGCGATACTCAACCTCCAGAAAAAGGGCTTCTCGAAAGAGTTGCTCACGCCCCGTAACGGGCACTTGCTTAAGCAACTCTTCCAGACGGGGCGTCTGATCCGCCCGCCAAGCCGCCTCGAAAGTGTCGCACAGGTCATCAATGTGCTTTGTGAGCGATTCCCGTGAAGAACGGGCGTCAGCACGCGGGTCCATCGTAAGATCCCCCTCTCTTTGCCAACAGAAGGGAAAAAGTACCAGACACGGCCCAGAATGTTCACCTTAATCCACGCCACCACGACGGATTCAGCCTAGCGGAACTACCAGGCCTCGTCAACCAACACGCGCAGCCGATGAACATTGGACGTGCCGGGTTCGAAGTTTCCCGAGCGCGGTTCCATGACCCGGTGTCTCCCTTTCCCGTGGAGGCTCCTGTCAAACATCCGTTCGCCCCCCGTGGCACTTGCACCTTCAAAAGCCCTCCTTCAAGATGTGCAACGGAAGTGCGAACGTCCGCAGATATCAGTCGCTCGTGAACCCCGTGGTTTGAAGTCCCCGCCGAGCGCATGCTAGTGTATCATCGGACTCCCAGTAAACCCACGTTGTTTTTCGCTGGTGGCGGTGTATTCCGTCAACCGAGAAGCAGGGTAAACCCCAACGTTGCAAAAAGGAATGCGTAGGACGGGTCTCCAGGCCCGTCTATCACAGTGGAAAATGGTCATCTTGCGGATGTTTGCAGACTTCACGTTTCGTGAACTTTGCAGACAGTGAATCAAAGTCGGTTTCGCACGCCAACAGACGGGCCTGGAGACCCGTCCTACTTCAATCGTTATGCAACTGC
>JAWODE010000736.1:0-5498 GCA_046483455.1 Candidatus Hydrogenedentota bacterium
GCGCGCCGCAGAAGGCATTTCCCCTCTGCGACGCGTTCCGTGAACAGGTAAACGGGGATTCTGCCACATCTCGCGCACCCGGGTCCAATTTTCGGCCCATCATTTTTCTCACGGATCGCGCAAATTCATGACCGGTGAGGAGCCCCGGTTCCACACCAGAAAAAGGCTGAATGACCGCCTTTGCCATGCAGCGTCAACGGATAACCCGCATTTGGGTTGCAGGGAGACGGTTCCAGAAACGGGGGATGCGTGAGTGTTACACCATCTTAATACCGGCCGGCGTGGCGCCGGGCGCATGCCACGGCCTGCTCGAAGGCGTCGGCTGCAGCCACAATAGTGAAGGGTTGTATGGATTCCCTCGCACGCGTTCTCATCGCGTCCCGGTCTGTTTCGGGCGCGAAATGACGTTTCAACGCTTCCGCAAGCGATCCTGAATCGCCGCTGTTTGCGATATACCCGTTTTCGCCGTTCCAAATAAGGTCGGCGGCGGCCCCCACCTTGTCTGTCACCAAGACTGGCGTCCCGCATGCCAGGGCCTCGTTGACCACCAGTCCCCACACCTCCTGTTTCGAGGGGACGGCCAGCAAATCCGCGCTTCGGTACAGCGGCGGGAGGTCCTCGCGGGGTACAAAACCCGCAAAAATAACCCGCTCCGCAAGTCCCTCTCGCTCGGCCAAGTTTTTCAATGCGCGTTCTTTAGGCCCCGTGCCCACGACCAGGAGGCTTATCTCGACGCCAGCGCGCAGTGCCTGGCCAATCGCGGGAATCAAGTCTTGCAATCCCTTTCTTTCGATGAGTTGACCGCAGTACAAGACCAAGAAAGAGGATGCGATGCCATATTCGGCTCGAATCCGCGCGATTTCGTCGTGGTTCAATCGGCTTTTCGCGGCAAACCAGTCCGTTTCGACGGTATTGTAGGCGCGAAAGATACGCTCCGGCTCGGCTCCGAGCGTTTCGAGATAGGCTTGGGCCCGTGTCCCGTAGGCCAGCCACGCATCCGCGCCACGAACGAGCCAACGCACGGGCCGTTGGGCCATTCGCCTGCGCCAATTGGGCTCGCTCGACGTGCTTCCACTCCATAAGACGAAAGGTATTTGATGTTTACGCGCCCAACGCGCCGCATAGAATGCCGCCGGCGTGTCCCAACCGCAACAGACCAGCGCGTCCGGGTTTTGGCCCGAAAGCTGCCATGGCAGTGTGTAATTGAGGACGATTCGGTAATCGCGGCTTCCCACAGCCAGGCTGAGATGGCGTAAGATTTTCCAGTGGAAGGCGTTTTCCGGCGCATCGGCCGGCCATTCGCGGATTCTCCGTACGTCACCTAGAATCCAGACCGTCAAATCGAAGCGCCGCGCAAGCTCGGAGAACAACGGGACGCGATAAGGCGTCAAGAAATTGTGCAACAACAGAACTTTCGGCGGATTCGCGTGCGGAATGTCCCCCTCACTCGCCATAAGAGCCTCCTCAGCCGCTTATCGTAGGAGCTTCCAAAAGCAGGGTCAAGATTCAAGGGTGGATACAGGTGAATTGGACTACCTTAAGACGACAACGGACGCACAGGTTTGTTTACCTTTGTTCTCTTGTCAACGTTGCGAATCAAAATGTCACAGACCGAGCCATCCTTCGGGGCGCGTGGGTTCGCCCGGCTCGAGTTGGAGTACGGCATGGGCATGGCGGGCATAGACTCCCCGGATGTCCGACGCGTAGGCCCTCAAAACATCGCGGCCCACATGTTCCCAGTCGCCGCAACGGTAAAGGACCCGGGCCATAATGAGATTCCGGACGCCACCGCGTCCACGGGTGGTTTTTGTGGCGCTTTTTTCCTGAGTGACCACGTCGCATGCGCCGCCGCACTCCTTAAGGAGATGGGCCAGCGGTTCCGCCGCGTCCGGATCGCCCAGCTGCTCGAGGGCCTCGCATACGGCACGATAATGGCTGAATTGGCTGCTGTTTTTGTCCGTGCCGAGCATCCGGAGTTTTGCGAGGATGATGGGAGTGGCCCGGCGGTCTCGGGTGCGTCCCAGCGCGATAATGTAGCTGTCGAGCCAAGTGATATTGGGAAAATAGGTGTCGATGCGCCCCGAATCAAACTGTTCCGCGGACTGAACGGTTGCGGCGAGCGTGTCGAAGCCGGCGGGGTCGCCCATGATTCCCAATACATGGGCGCACCGCAGTTTGCCTTCAGGAGTGGTTGCAGAGGCATAAGCCTCGCGTACCGGTTCCGCTGCCCGTTCCCACGACGCCATGATGACGGCTAATTCCGTATAGTCTGTTTCGACCAGTTGTTCGACAGCCTTTTCGAGGGCCGAATCCGGCAGGGGGAACGAATCCCGATGCTCGAGGGTTTCGGGCGTCAGGCATTCCACGGAAACCAGATGCTTCTGCAGCTTGCGAACATCCACGGACCGGGTGTCGCCGTCCAACTCTGCGGCTCTGGCCGCCGCGCAGCCCGCCGCATAGCCCAAATTCTGCATGCCCGGTTGCATCCGGATCGAGGGGGTCGCGTCGCGGTGGGCACTCACCGCCAATCCCACCACGAGGATGCCGTCCAGACCTTTCGGCAGCAAACAGCGGTAGGGTGTGTAGGCGATACCGCCAAGATGGTTGTTGATGAAGTAGTACGGATGAATGGTGAACCCATGCGAATCCAGGCGTCCTCCCTGGCTGATGCCGATGGTATCGGGAAATGTTCGTTGAGTAATGATATCCAGAGGCGAGAGCACATAATCACCCAGGACCCGGCGGCGCTCACGCGTATCGATGAGCTGGCCGAGGTCCCATGCGCCTTCGTAGCGTTGTTTCGCGGCGACATAGACGCTTCGCACGTCGACCACATCGGTTTCATCAACGTAGGTCCAGTCGGTGTTGAGGTATCCCGCACCCGGTTCACGGTTCGGGAGGCCCGTTCCCTGCATGGCCACCGTTTCCGCGCCGACATACATGGGCTTCGCCCCGGCCGCGATCGCTACATCCCCATTACCCGTGGCGTCGATTACCGTCTTTGCCAACACCACGCCGCGCCCCTCGGGAGTTGCTACCACGACGCCCTTGACCTTGTCTGCCTCGACAAACGCCCCGCACGCCAGTACCCCGAACCAGATATCGCCGCCGGCCTTTCGGATTTCCCTTCGCCACCACTCCTGCTTACCATGGACGTATGAGGGCGAGTCGAGCGCTGCAATGCCGGCGTCAACCTCGGCGGTGAAACCTTTGCGGTATCCGGCGCAATACAGTCCGATGAAGCCGGTGGTCCCCACGCCGCCCAAATCCGTCAAGTATTCCAGCACGAGCGTGCGCGCGCCCGACCGTGCCGCCCCGATGGCGGCCGGCGCGCCGCTGGTGCCGCCGCCTGCCACGACCACATCGTATCTGCCGAAGACCGGCAGGCTTCGTTCTTCCGCCTGGACCCACGCCTGCGGCGTTTCTGTCGGGCGCAACGCACGTGCCGGCTCCCGCGTATCTCCTTCAGTAACAGAAGACACCATCGAGCCCGCCAAGCGGACTTCGCCGGCCTGGTCCACCGCGGCGGCCTTTGCCGCGGCATCGGCCCCAATCCGTGTACCCACGCGCATTAATTCGAGAGGACGGACCAGCGAGGCGGCCGCTTCACGGGAGACATCCGCGCAGCCGCCGAGAACATAGAACCTCTCGATACCCGCCGGACGGAACACATCAAGGTCAATCGCGTCGGCCCCGGGATAGCGTTGCTCGAAAGACGCTACGCCGTGCATGGCATCCGGCGGAATCTGCCAAAGGTTCTCGGAATACACAAACCCTTCGGGATGATAGGTCCGGTCCCGCGCCACCTGCTCGGCTTCCGCAAACGAAGCGTATGACCCGTCCTTCATGGGAATACGCAACTCGTACCGGATCAACTCGGGCAGTTCCTTCAACATGGCGGCATTTCTAGTCTGGACCGTTTTGGTAAAGCTTCCCCCCGAGCCAAATGGTGCGGCCTGTGTCCCTCCCAGAGGGTTCCTGAGCGGGATGGTTTCGTGGTTCAAGTTAGGACCCGTCCGCACCGGGCCTCCCGCAACAATTCTCTCGAAAGTCTGTGGCCCGGCAGGATAGGGACGAAAGCGCCCGCCGGCCAGTCGCGCAAGCCATGCACGGTCCGTCGTATCGATGATAACGTTTGCCTTCACGGCCTGGCGTCCGGCACGGTTGACCATCTCGAGTCCAGCGATGCTCCCGGAGGCGTCCGTAAGCACATGAGTCGCGTAACAGCCGTAATAAAACTCGACCCCCGCCTCGATAAGGGCGTTCTCGAGTACCTGTTTAATCTGCATGGGCGGAAGCGCAGTCACCGTGCCCGGCGCAGGTTCCTTCTTCGGCTCGCGGGCGAAAACCTGAATTTCCCCCAAGAGCATCCGCTCCGCGGCTTCATCCTTGGTGATGTGGAATTTGAGATAGCGGGCTTGGCCCTCCAACGGGGCGCCTAAAATCAGAGCCGGTTCGATCCAATTCCCTTTGCCGAGTTCCGGATTCTGGAGGCGGGTGCATTCGCGCCACTCGGAGCCGTCTTCGCTGGCGGACACCGTAACCGTATCCACCTCGAAGTTGCCTACCGATTGAAAATACATAAGCCGGAACTCTTTCAACGTCCGGCTCTCGCCAAGATCGGCGGTGATGGTAACATCGCCGTTGTACTGCACACTCTGGGTGAAGGCCGTGCCCCAACGTCCGTCGGTCAACATGGTGGGTGGGTCGGTGTCCACATGCTTATCCATCGATGGCAAGTCCGCTTGATACGTGAATAAAACACCGCGGTTCCGCTCCGGCTCCCGGAACAGACGCTTTTCAAGCGCCGACTCCGGTACTTCGCCCGGTTCCAGCCAGAGTTTGAACGGTGCGCACATGTCTTCGCCCAGATAAGGCCGCGGCGTGGCCAAAAACACCCGGGCGCCCGCCTCGGCCGCGGCTACGGCCGCCGCCACCGCCCCTGTGCCGCCTCCTACAACCGCCACATCCGCCTCGTAGACAAGCGGCAATGCACGGGCCGATTCGTTGACGACAGGCTCTCCCTGCGCCACAAACGGCAGTGCGCCCGCCACACATGCGAGGCCGAAAAAAACAAACCGACGATGGGGCGTTTTGGGAAACCTCATGACCGACTGTCTCCTATGAATTTATGCCCGAATATGAACCCAAACACACACGCGGGCATGTGGCCGAGTTCGACCAACCCCGAAGGAATATGCCCGCTTGCTTTATTTGACCGAAATTCACCGCATAACGTCAACCGTCCAGACCAGTCCCCTGCTAGCCACGCCATCTCTCATGAGTGTCATCGGTAAAATCGGCGGTAAACACGTCCGGGATTCGTTGCGGCCAAAGAGCGCGCTATGAACTTCGTGGTTTTGTCCGGACAAAACCGCCGAGAATTTGACTTGTTTCCGGTCTCTCTTTACCATACCGCGATTTACGGGGGGCATTGCGCAACAGGTGCACATGACCGGGAACCAGTAAGATCAGGAGTCGGAATGCATCCATTTAGA
>JAWODE010000737.1:0-16928 GCA_046483455.1 Candidatus Hydrogenedentota bacterium
CGGGAAGACATGGGCGAACAGAACGACCTTTCCAAGACAATGCCGGAGAAAACGCAGGAATTGCTCGAGCTGCTGCATAAGTGGCAGCGGGACATTGGCGCGAAAATGCCCATTCCAAATCCGGACTACAAGGAAACCGAGGCATGAATCGAAACGCTCGGAAACGCAGGAACGCGTTTGTCGGGCAGAAAATCATGGTAAGCGAGGTATGGCTATGAGCTCTGTGATGAATCGCCGCGGATTCTTGCAGGCGGCTTCCGCTACTGCCGCATTGTCGGCCTTTGGCGCGGATGCCGCGGACGTCGTGAATCAGAAGGTAAAACGCGTGGGCCTGATTGGTTCGGGCTGGTACGGCAAGAGCGACCTCTTCAGGTTAATTCAGGTCGCCCCGGTCGAGGTGGTATCCATCTGCGACGTGGACGCGCACATGCTCGAGAAGGCGGCCGAGTTGGCCAGTCAGCGCCAAGAATCCGGAAAGGTGCCGCGTACCTACGGCGATTACCGCAAAATGCTGGCCGAAAACGACCTCGATATTGTGCTCATCGGCACGCCGGACCATTGGCATGCCCTGACTATGATCGCCGCGGTCGAGGCCGGAGCGCATGTCTACGTACAGAAGCCCACATCGGTCGACGTACGGGAAAGCGAGGCCATGCTGGATGCGGCGCGCCGCCACCACCGCGTGGTACAGGTCGGCATGCAGCGCAGAAGCACGCCGCACCTCGTTGAAGCCAAGAAAAACATCGTGGACGCGGGACTCCTCGGCAAAATCGCCCACGTAGATATGTGCTGCTACTACCACATGCGCGCCAACAAAAGCCCCGAACCGGCTCCCGTTCCGGACTTCTTCGACTACGAGATGTGGACCGGCCCTGCACCGATGCGGCCCTTCACTATCCTCCCCCACCGCGGCTGGTGGCGGGCGTTCATGGAGTACAGCAATGGAATCGTAGGGGATATGGCCGTGCATATGTTCGATGCGGTCCGCTGGATGCTCGGTTTGGGCTGGCCTAACAGCATTTCTTCCTCGGGCGGCATCTTCGTACAGAAGGAATCGAGCGCGACCACCAGCGATACTCAAACAGCGACGTTCGCGTACGATGACCTCAACGTTACCTGGACGCACCGCACCTGGGGCGACGCCCCCGACCCGAAGTATCCGTGGGCCTTCGTGCTTTACGGCGAAAAAGGAACCTTCAAAGGCAGTATCAACAGCTACGATTTCATCCCCCGCGGCGATGGAAAACCGATTCACAAAGAAGCGCTCTTCGAACGTGAAGAATATCCGGAAGACCTCACCGAAGAAGGCATCGAACTCCAGGCGGCCCCGGCCACGCGGCGGCACATGATCGATTTTGTCGCGGCTATTGAAACGGGCAGCCGGCCCGTCGCGGACATCGAAGAGGGATACATCTCATCGGCCAGCTGCATTCTGGCGAACCTCGCGATGAAGACCGGCAGGACTCTCGTCTATGACCCGAAAAAACGGGAAATTGTGGGGGACCCCGAAGCCACGGAATTGCTCCTCCGGCCCTACCGT
The DNA here is from genome assembly GCA_046483455.1 of Candidatus Hydrogenedentota bacterium. Taxonomy (GTDB): domain Bacteria; phylum Hydrogenedentota; class Hydrogenedentia; order Hydrogenedentales; family SLHB01; genus UBA2224. The sequence continues at coordinate 1,541 of JAWODE010000737.1, forward strand.
GAACCCTGGCAGCATCCTGCCGTGTGAAAGACGTCGAGAACGCACACTACCCATGAGCGATAGCATGAGCTGCCATGACCGGCGAGGGCGCCGGTCCCACATAGAACAAAAAGGCACTATAGACAAAAGAAAAGACAACTGGTGCATATTGACTGGAACCGCCCTGATAAGATGCGAATTATTCCGCAGCAAGGGTTAACAGAGGGCAGCAAATCGCCTTTTTTCGGAGATGGAATCCATCTTGCCGCACATCTTGTTTTACCTTACAGATAATGAGGGCTCTTGAGGGCGATGGCGGGGCGCGGGCGCCAATGATCGGATAACTGGAAGCAATTCAACATCAACGCTTTTGTTTTCAAGGTGCGCTTCTGGGTATTCAAACACCAATCAGGTGAGACATGGGCGGATGCTGCATTTCCGCCGTGAAGCGGTAGAATCCGAGATAGTGTAGGACCGGCGGCACCCTCGCCGGTCCGTTTTCTGATGACGCGAGCCCGGGTGGCGGTTCCACGCGACGTTTGCAGCCGAAGTGCATAAGGCGCGGGATTCGCTACAGCGCGGCGGTCAGCAAGCCTCCACAAATACAGCGAACGAATTGTGCGCATTTTCGCCGGTTATATCCACACACCCTTATCCGGTTAGTGGGGCGTGATTTTGTTGTGAGGTTTCGCGCAGCCCCGTTATACTCGCATCTTATGAATAAAGAGGTGGAGAATGTGCGGCGACCCCGTGTATCGATAGTGATTCCTTCTCGCGACGGGTACCGGGAGGGATGTGTACCGCGCCTTATGGAAAGCATCGAGGCCCAGACGTATCGCGATTATGAGGTCATCGTGGTAAAAGGCGTGTTTCCGCAGGGTAAAGCCATCAATCAGGGGGCTGAACAGGCGCGCGGCGACATTCTAATTGTTATCGACGATGACAGCCGGCTTGCCGATCCGACGGTATTCGAGACACTCGTCGAGGCTTTGGATAGCGACCCATCCATCGGCATGGCGGGGGCAAGCATTATCGTTCCTCCGGAAGCCAGTGCATTTCAAAAGTGCGCGGCTCGGCAGTTCCCGCGTTTTAACACGCCGGTTGTCGCTGCCGTGACCGATAGCGATTTCGCCTGTCATGGATGTTGCGCGTTTCCTATGAGCGCTTTCGACGCCGTCGGACGGGAACGGGTCGATATGATTCGCGGATTGGACCCGGACCTCCGGGAGCGCATGCGAGCGCAGGGGTACCGGGTTGTTCTGGCGCCGAATGCGCGAATATACCATCCTCTTCCGGATGGTTGGGGATTGTTGCTCCGGGTGTTTTTTCGAAACGGCTTTGGCTCGGCGTATACCCGCAAATTCAAGCCGGACCAGGTATGCGAGACCCATGAATCCCTTGATATGAGTACGTTTCGACCGCATTCAAGCTTGTTTTACCGGTTATGCCGTTTCCCGTTGCGACTGATGACAGCACTGATGCAAGGCCGCTTCATGCGGTTTGCGGCATATTCCGCGTACGCCTGCGGTTATCTTTGGGGTATGCTGACGGCGAAAGAAGGTGCTCTTGAGCGCGGGTAATCCCATCAAAAACGTCCTCAAGCGCGGCGTTAAGTACGGCGCGGCGACGGTGGGCAACTTCTACCCCAAGCGCCGGGGATGCTCACGTATCCTCACTTATCATAGTATCGGCTACCGTGAACATGAGATGAATGTCACCCCCGAGAATTTCCGCGCCCAGATGGCCTGGTTGGCCAGAAATTGCCCCATCATCAGTCTCGACCAAGCTGCGGAGGGAGTTGAGGGGGTCGCTGTGACCTTTGATGACGGCTATCGCGATAACTGGATGAACGCCGCGCCCGTGCTCCAGCATTTTTCCATTCCTGCAACCGTATTCATTGTGACCGGGGGTATGGGCAAGATGCTTCCTCACGACAACGATCCCTTGACGAGCATTCTCCTGACGTGGGAGGAAGCAAAACGGTTGCAGGAGGCGGGTGTCGAGATAGGCGCCCATTCGGTAACGCATTCACGCCTTTCGGAGCTTGATGAACGTGGACAACGATTCGAAATCGGCAAGAGTGCCCGCCTTATCAAGAAACGCTTCGACACGGCGCCCCGCGCCTTTGCGTATCCCTATGGCTCGATCCTCGATTATAACGAGATGTCCAAGATTCTTCTCGAAGAATTCGGATATACCATCGCCGTAACAAACCGGTACGGGGTCAATTATCCGGATGGCGATCCGCTCGAATTGCGCCGCATCTGCATCGATTCGACAGACACCTTGGAGCGTTTCGAGGATAAAGTGACCGGACGGCTCGATCCTTTGGGGGTGTTGGACACAAGAGCAGGGGCTCATGCGCGGCGCTTTCTCAATCGCGTGCTCCAGAATCCCTGAATATGTGGGTATGACAAGTGGCCAAAGGGGCTGTGTCATTCTCCTCTCTATTCTTCCCGTTTCGCTTGAGGGGCCCCGGCTAAATCCTTTATTTACGCATTTGTGAATTCTGCGCTATCTGGGTAAGTCCCGGCGGGTCTCTGTTTGGTGCGCCAACGCTGTCTTAATTTGTATCCTTTTAGAAATAAATACCTTATGGCTGTGTGGCCGCCTTGCGCACCTGCGTAGCCTGTGCTATACTCGACATCGAGGGATTAGCTGTAACAACTATCTTTACAGGGGCTTCCGCATGGCTGATATTTTGAGCCAGGAAGAAGTGGATCTGCTGCTTAGTGCCGTGGCCGAGGGGGACGTGGAAATGGGCCCCGAGGAGCAGGCGCGGCCAATCGCAGATACGCGCGAAACCGCCGTCTATGATTTTCGGCGTCCTGAACGGGTCTCGAAGGAGCAACTCAAAGGGCTGCAAAGCCTTTTCGAAAATTTCGCCCGCGATCTCAGTATCATGTTGCCGCCCTTTCTGCGCACCGTCGTTCGGGTCGACTTGGTCTCGATTGACCAGTTGACCTACGATGAGTTTATCCTCTCGGTTTCGCGTCCGACCGCGCTTTCCGTCATCAATATGAGCCCGCTTGACGGGAATTGTGTCATTGAACTGAGTCCTCCGCTTGTTTTTCCCATTGTTGACAGGATTCTTGGGGGGAAAGGCATGCCTCTTTCGGAACCGCGGGAATTGACCGAGATCGAGAATCGCATCGTGCATCGCATTGTGCTTATGATTCTCGACAGCTTGGCGCGTTCCTGGGAGCAGCTCATCGAGTTTAAACTCAGCGTCGAGACTCAAGAAAGCGATCCCCTCCTCGTTCAGATTGTGGCCGGAAGCGAGATGACCATTTTAGCGGGTTATGAACTCCACATCGGAGAAGCGGTGGGGACGATGAACATGTGTATCCCACTCGTTGTGCTGAATCCGATTTTCGACCAGATTACCCAGCAGACCCGCTTTATTCGGCGCTTGAGTCCGGTAGTGGCTGCGCAGACTCGGGCTCAGATCACGCGCATTATCCGACGTGCACTCGCACCGGCAGATGCTATCCTGGGGCACGCTCAGATGAATTTGGACGATGTGATGAAGTTGCGCGTAGGGGATGTTGTTCAAGTGGATTCCAGTATTGAAGAACCTATTGACGTGGAAATAGGGGGCATTGTGCGGTTTAAAGCCCATCCCGGGCGCCGCAGTGAACAAAGCGCCGTACAAATCAGCGGCGTGGTTCGCGAAGACTAGCGAGGGAACCGAGTAATGAATGCCGCGGCCTCGACATTATTTGCGGAGGGATTCCTGAAAGGGTATTTCGATGTTATCGGCGCCATGCTTTCCGCAAAGCCGGCGTTTCAAGCGAGTCCTCCCGAGGAGGCCACCGCCGGAAATGTGCAGGACGTCCTTCAGGAATTTCCCTTGATGATGCAAGCCACTGTTCCCGACAGTGGGGCTGTTATTGTGTTAATGACACTCGAAAATGCTCGTCAGATTGTGTCGGCTGTCATGGGCGAAAGCCCCCGGGATACGCCGGAGTTGGCCGACGACGAAATAGCCGCAATGAAGGAGATTTTCGATCCCTGCATGGGGGGAGGGGCCGGTCATTTCAAGGAAAAACATGACAAGGAGATTGAATTGCGGCCGGCGGAGATACAAATGGTCTCCGCGGAGCGGAGCGACGAAATGCTTCGGGGTTTGGGCAACAAAGCAGGGGTAGTTCGTTACAGCTACGAGGTACCCGAAATCGTCGATGGCGGGGGAGGAGCTCTGTTGTTTTCCCAAACCATCGAGGACAGTATGCCGCTGGAAAATGCGGCTGGTGAAGGTGGCGAAGACGAGGTGCAGGGCATCGTGGAAGAACGTTTCGGGGCATCGAATGCTTCCGAAGGGGCGCCGTCCGCTGCTGTTCGCGAGGCTGCCGGTAACATTAACATGATCCTTGATATCGCCCTCACGGTCACTGTGCGCCTCGGCCGGGTAGAAATGCCGCTGGGTCGGGTGCTGGAATTGGGTCCGGGGTCGATTATCGAAGTGGGGCATTCCGTCGACGAACCCGTTGAATTGCTGGTTAATAACAAGCTCATTGCCCGCGGCGATGTCGTTGTTGTGGAAGAAAAATTCGGACTGCGCATCACGGAGATCGTCAGTCAAACCGAGCGTATCGAAAGCTTGCGGTGAACGCCCAGGACCACGAGAAAAAGCTCTGGGAGCGGTGGAAAAAATCCGGCGATGAGGACGCGCGCCAGGAACTCATCGTGCACCATATGCGTGTCGTGCGCTATATTGCGGGACGCATGGCCATTCATGTGCCCTCGAGCGTCGATCTCGACGATCTGATAGGGTGGGGGGCCTTGGGATTGCTCGATGCCATCGAGAAATTCGATTATACCCAGGACATCAAGTTTTCGACTTATGCGTCAATCCGGGTGCGGGGGGCCATTATAGACCAGATTCGCTCGCTGGATTGGGCCCCACGTTCGCTGCGGATCATGGCCCGCAAAATCGGGACCGCTAAAGAAAAGCTGCGGCATAAACAGGGCCGCGAGCCTTCTTTCGAGGATGTCGGGGGAGAATTGGGTATCGATGCAGATCAGGTCGAGGATGTGCAAATGCAACTCCAGACTGCCCAGATACTTTCGTTGGATGACTATCTCCCGACCGAGGAAGGTTCGAATACGCGAAAGGTCGACGTTACCTCGGATGCCGATATGCCGACGCCCGAATCGGTCGCGTTGGACCACGAGCGTCAGCAAGTGCTGGTTGAAGCCATCCTGGCACTCCCCGAACAAATGCAAAAAGTGTTAAACTTATATTATTACGAGGAGTTGACGTTAAAAGAGATAGGCGCGGTATTGGAAGTGTCGGAATCGCGGGTATGCCAAATTCACAGCGCCGCCATGAAAAGGCTTCGGAAGATCGTACGGCAACGGGAGGTCGAAGATGCCTCAACCAGTCGATCTACAAACGGAGATGGCTCGCGTCGTAGCGGCTGAACGTATTCAGCAAATTGCCGACCGGTTGTCTCTCGCTGCCCAACAGCGGGTTGCCGAATCTGCCGAGGAAGAACGTCTGCGCGAGGAAACCGAGGTCCAGCAGAGCAATGAATCCGAACAACGGAATGTCGAGCCGGACGGTCGGAGGCAGAATCCGTTCGCCGGGCGCCGGCGCTCGAAACGGGGAGAGAGCGAGAGTTCCCGGGCGAATGAGGAGAAACGTCAAGCGGACGACGAGGATGGGCATCATCTTGACGTAAAGATTTGAAGGGGCTCTTCGGCATGGCCGGATGGCCAACGCTGGGGCCTTCTGAATAGGATGTGCTTGGGGGTAACGGTGCTGGATGGTGGCAGGGCGAGCAGAAAATGCCTGAATTAATTATGCGTGCGTCGTACGGGGCTGCGGTTTTACTAGCCTTTTTGGCGGCGGTTCTCTTCGTGGTGTTGCTCGTGACATGGGTGTTGCGCCGGCGTAGTAGGCGCATGAGTTTTCCAAAAACCCGGCATCCCCAAGACGACACCACCAATACCATGATCATGTTTCAGACCATGCGCGATATCCTCGAGCAGCAAAAGGATGTTGCGCGCCAACTGAACGTTAGTCTCGATAACAAAGTCAAATACATCAAGAAAATTGTCGAGACATCGTACGCCGACCTCCGTGAGATGCGCGAGACGGCCCGGCGGCTCGCCGCCGAAGTGAGCGAAACCAAAGCGGAACTGGCGGCGCTTCAGGCGCAAGTGGGCCATGGTGCGCGTTCCTCGCAGCAGGAAGATGGAGCGCCTTCGGGGGAGACCCAGGGTGTATCCGAACCTTCTCCACCCCTCGAGGCGCTTAGCCGTCCCGTGCTTGATGAGCCCCCCGACAGCGGCTTCGACCGCTGGGTTGGATTGGACTTCGGCGAAGTGCCCGAGGAGGAAGAAGAAGAGCCGGAGCCGGCGGCTGCGCCGCCCGAAAACCCTGAGCATGCCGAAGCCGCGCGTAACGCCTTTCGGGCATTGCTGAATCTCGATTCCGCCTCAGGCGGGCCTAAAGCAGCCTCAACAGATTCCGAAAAGGATAATGGCAAAGGGCGGACGAACAGTCTGCCACTGAAAAAACGCATTTACGAATACAGTGATGTGGGCATGACCGTGTCCGAAATCGCCCGCGAACTCGGTCTTGGCAAAGGCGAAGTGCGGCTCATCCTTAATTTGCGAAAAGATCGAGGAGAATGAGATGAGTGGTCCCAGCGGCGTGGAGCCGTTCGTTGTGCCATTGACCTCAGCCGGGGGGCTTCCCGGCGGGCTTCGCGTGGGGCAGACGTTTCAATCCGTGGTCCAGGGTCAGCCGGGAAGTCTTTCGGTCATGGTTGGCGGGACGCGCGTTCCCATTGGCGATATTCCTCAGCTTATGCCTGGGCAAGTCGTGAGTGGGGAAGTTTTTCGTGTAGAGGCGGGGCTTCAGATTCGAGTTACTCCCCAAGCCCTGTCGACTCCCGGTAACGCGGCAAGCGCCGGCTCCTTACCGCAGGTGGTGGCGAATGTGCTCGAAAGCCTGTCGGCCTTAGGCGCGGCGGAAGATGCCGCGCATGTGGTACACCCTCTCATGCCCGCGAACGAAGCGGCGGTGAGAAACGTGCTTTCTTTGTTTCTCTCCGATGGACGTACCGGCAGCGACCTGCAACTGCTCCAAGGCTTGTTTGGTGATGCAGCGCAGGCGGGTGCGCTCTCGCAACGAATGGCGGATAGCTTTGCACTTCTTGTTTCCGTGCTTGTTTTCGCCGGCGGCCGGGATTTGCGCGCTGTGTTAAACCAATGGCGGCGCGTTGGCCGGACGGTCGAGGGGAAATTAGCGCTTGCTGCTCAATCGGGCCGTCTGGATGAAATCCTGGCGGAGACCGATATCGACCTGCGCGGCTTGCTGATGCGCGTACGGCATGAAGAAAGTTTTATGCGTTTTCTTCGGGGGCAGGGGCGTTTCCGGGAGTTTCAAGAGACTGCCGACCGGGTGCTTGAGCGGCTTACGGGTGCGGGGTTGCAGAATCTTCGAAGTCTGGAGCAGCCTTATCTGTTTCTGGAGGTCCCCGTAGTCGAAGATACCGGCCTGCATCGCCTCCAGGTGCACTTCATGGGCGAGCGCGGCGCCCGGGGGAAGCGGTTCGATCCTGAGAATTGCACGGTTGCCATCGACGTGTCGCTGTCGCAACTGGGCGAGCTTTGGATTGTCCTGAAACTCATTGATGGCGAGTGCTCTTGCCTAGTCCGCGCCGTGGATAGCGAGAGCCTCGAGGCTCTGCGTGAGGAAGAGCAGGGTTTTGTTGAATCGCTCAAGGCGGCGGGCTTAAAAGGAGCCCACGTTCGATTCGGAATCTGGGAGGGAAACAGGTTGCGCGAAGTAGGCCGGTTTGTGCACCAACATGCCGGTATGGACATGAGGGCATGATCGTGAAACAGCCTCGTGACGAAAGGCGCAAAGCAGCCGCAATCCGCTATGATGCCGAACAACACGCCGCACCGCGTATTGTGGCGAAGGGCGCGGGATTGCTGGCCGACCGTATCGTCGAAATCGCACGGGAAAACGGGGTGTATATTCACGAAGACCCCGATTTGGCCGCTGTCTTATCGCGCCTCGATGTCGATACTGAAATACCTGAAGAGCTGTATCGCGCGGTAGCTGAAATCCTCGCCTTTGTGTACCGCCTGAACCAGCGCATGGCTGGATAATATCCTCGTGGGGCCCGCTCGCCATGTTTTCGGGTCTCTTACGATACGTCAGAAGAGCTGCCGACGGTTTCGATCGCTCTCTGTAGCTGCTCGGGGACTTGCGATCCGATAATATACCGGAGATCCGCCGTCTCGACCAGTACGCCTCGGCTGCCGCGGCTGTTTAGAAACCGGCAGGACTTATTTTCGAAGCGTCCGAAGCGAATTCCCCATCCCCCTGCATCACGGATCGGGCGGTATTCCACCGCCCGCGAAGAGTTGATGTTGGCCAGAGGTATTCGTTTGCGGTACATCGGAAAGAATCGCCCGAATTGCACGATGACTTGGTCTTCGGTAACCGTGGTGCGCATGTGGAAAACGTTCAAGCACACCACGAGTCCCAATGCTATCAGCAGGGGTATCCACCAGGCGTCGCGGAGTTTCTCGGTTTCCCCCGCTTGTAAGAAGGCAATTCCGGCTGCAACCAGCGCGCAAAGCAGTACAACGTACACAACTGCAAACGCAAGCCAATGAAATTTCTGCTCCTCCTCGAACCGCACGCTGTCCATCGTCTCTCCCCGCTTTGCATGGATACGACCTGAATTTCTTCTATCTTACTACACCCGGGGAATCCTTTGATTCATTTCAGAGTAATCAAGCATCTCTTTTGCGGGAAGGGAACGAATGAAAGGATAGGTATGGGTATGAAACGATAAGAAAAAACGGCCGCATGATGGTCTTTGCGGCCGCGTATACCTCGAATCCCTTACGAACACTTATTCGATGGAGTCGAAAACGCGCTGGAACTTGGTTTTGACTTCCAACTCTTCTTGCCGGTCTGCCAACATGAGGACTTTCTCTTCGTAGTCCTCCGTGCGCGAGGCAATGATGGTTTCCTCGATGCTTTTCTGAACCTCTTCCGGCAGCATGGCGCGGTATTCATAGACAGGTGGACCGGCCTGAGCGACGTTCTCATACGTCCCGATGTTTATACCATCCAAGGTCCGGTAAAACACGCTCCAGTTTCCATTCATCACGCACTCGGCCCACTTCATATGCGTGACGCCGAAACGGTCCTCGACGGGAAGACGCGCGAAGAAATACGTGCGGGTGCGGGCAATCTCGAGTTCATCGATGAACAACGAAGTGAAATCTTCCAACGCAGCCGGAGTCACCCATTGCACATTACTCAAGCGTTCTTGGAGCTCTTCGAGCTTATCCGCGCGTTCTTTCACAGAGAACTTGGCCGGGACCAGCGGCATCGCTTCATTGAGAATGATCTCCAGCCGCTCCGTGGAATGCGCCAGTGCTTCTTTGGTAGCGACGCGACGCGCATTCGCGTCCTCGAGTGTTCCCACAAGCTCTTCGAGGCGTTCGACCTCGGCCCGCAAACCGTTGTCGCGAGCACGCACGATGGATATCTGGTTAAGTAATTGCTCGTAGTCCTCATCGGCTTCGGCATAGGCATCCAGCTTGTCTTCCAGATTGGTCTCGACCTGTGCCAATTGTTGCTTCGTCGAGGTAAGCGTTTCTTCTAGCTCCTGAAGTTGCTGTTCAGCGGTAGCGATATCGGCGTCCAAGCCCTTCTTTTCGTCGGTGAGACGTTTGATCTCAGTTACGAGTTCATTGGGGTCTTTGATTCCGCCGATTTCCGCCAATTGCTGTTCGATTTCCGCCAGTCGATCAGCCTTTTGCTGTAAGCCCGGGATCTCCATTTCCCACCGGTCATATTGCTCTTGCAGGGGATTGGTGCTCATTCCAATCAACGGCTGCAAGGTAGGCCACAGGAAGTAACCGCCCGCCGCGCCCGCTAGACCAACCATGATCGCGAGAAGCACGACAATAAGAGGACTTATGCCGTGTTTGGGCGGAGCTTGAGGGGCTTGAGGAGCTTCAGGCGCTGGACCTTCCGGACCGAACTGAGGTGGGGGCGCCGCGGCACCGGCAGTTTCCGGTGATTCCGTGCTGAAGTCGGGACCGGGCGTCTGCCCGAATCCGGTATCGGCCCCGGGTGTAAATGCCCCTTCGTCGAAGCCCACTTCCTCTTCGTCGGCGCCGAACATCGGTGTCTCCATGGCTTGGGTCGGAGCATCGGTGTCAGAGACGCCCTGCGGGGTTTCCGGGGTGCCAAAGGCACTATCGAACAACGGCGTTTCCATATCCGTGTCCGGTCCCGGACCCAGCTCCGGCGTCTCGGGCGTGAAATCGCTGTCGGCCGCGAGATCCTGAAACGCTGTTTCCGGCTGAGGCGTATCTAAAGAACTGTCGGAAGCCGAAGTAGGAGTATCAAAGGAACTGGGGGACTCGAAGTCTGGAGGACCGCCCTCTTCTTCCTTCCCCGAAGGCACCGGAGTCTCGACGGGAATGTCGCTGATAGGGGGTAACCCCGTCGGAGCTCCCGTATCCTCCTGTTGCTCTTCTTCCGATTCCTTCTTTTCTGGTTCCTTTTGTGGCTCTTTGTCCGACTCTGAATCGTCCAAAGGAGGAAGATTCGTGTCCGACGTGTCTGCGGAGGATTCGAAATCACTTAACGGAGGAAGGTTTCCCAAGCCGCTATCGCTTTCGAACCCGCCCCCGCCGGCGCCTTCTTCCTCTTCGGGGACGCCTTCGCCATTCTTCGGCTTGTCATCAGCCATTGGAAAAACCTCCGTTTGACGAGATTATCGTCTCAAGAACACAAAGTCCTTCAGTTTTTTCATTCTAGCACGGAGCACCAAGGGTGTCAACAAATCCCCTCGCGCTTTCGTGTTGCCGATGTTGGCTGCTGCCTGTCAAAACCTTGGGCTCTCATGGAGATTCCCTTTGGCCTGGAAGTAATGGGTCTTCTCACAGCAACTGACCCGAACTGATAAATTCAAGTATTTCTGGGCGCCAGCTCGCTCTGTATCGGGGAAAAGTGCCACCACTGCGTGTCCGTTCTTCCTTTTCTAACTTAAATTCTAAACTTTCCAGCACACCGGTGCAAATGCTTCTCGGGCCAGGCTTAACCCGGCCCCGCCAGCGTGGAAACACATTGAGCCACGTGATTAGAGGTATCGTCGGCTTAGGCGCCTCGCGAAAACATGTTCTCGATTTGGGGCCTGAGTTCGGGAAGGAGGTCGACAGCTTTTTCGAAAAACTTTTGTGCCTGTTCGAGCCGGCCTAATTGCAGGTTGCAGCGGCCCATTCCAAAAGCGGCCATGCCTACAAGCGGGGCGTTTCCCGCATCGGGGCTGACGGACAACACCCGGGCATAGTGTTCCATTGCCTGCTGCGGCTCGATATCGCAAAGAATGTCGCCGAGCGATACATGGGCTTCGAGCTCGTCATTCCAGAAAACGGTTTGTTCGATACCCTCAGCGGCCTTTTTCTCCTGGTACAGTTCAATGACGCGCTCGAAATGCCGCCGCGCACCGGCCGGATTGTCCAACAAATCCTGGTAAGTCGCCGCCAAGTTGTAGTGAACGCGGATGGATTGGGGATTTTCTTTGAGCGTGGCCACGTAAAGCGCTTTATTGCTGCGCCAATCGCGGTTACGGTCCACCGTCGTGGCAAGCAGAAGCACGGAGCACAGATAGACCGCGGGATAGAAAACATAGGGGGTGTGTCTTGCTGAAAATATCAGGAGAACCATCTCGATAAGCATCCATAGCATGCCCGCCAGCGGTATATAAAGCCAATGTTCGGCCATGGGGGCGTTGAGCGGAATGAGACCCGAGATCGGGAACCACGTGATGAGAAACCACGCGCCCCCAACGGCGATACGGGAATGGTTTTTGAGGAATGCCACTATCGATATGCCCAATACCACGAGTAGAACAATAAGCCCGAGGAAACCCATCCAGGTTGAGACATCCTCGAGGGTACGTTCCATATGCAGGCCGGTAGGCACGAAGATGAGTTTTATATACAGCGCCAGCGCCTGGCCGGTTTCCAGCAAGCGTGTCGTGAAACCCGATGTGGGTGCCGTAGAATCGCTGCCGAAACTTAAAACGGTCATCCGCAAATACGCATAAACAGCGAGAATAACCGCCATGATCCCCAATGCCGGTAAACGGCCCAGGAAATCGCGCTTGATCGGCCTTGTTCCCTCATCGAAGCGCGGCGCCCAAAGCAACAACGGGATATACAGAAATGGGAGTATCGCGGCCGATTCTTTGCTCAATAGGGCGGCCACAAAAAACACGCCGCTAAGCGTTGATCCGGCGATGCGTTTGGCGGTGCGGCCTTCCCACAAGCCAAACCAGAGGGCCGCGAACATGAAGAAAGCAGCCATCGGGTCGCCCCGTCCGCTGATGTAAGCGACCGCTTCCGTATGCAAAGGATGCACCACCCACAAAAGAGGAACCGCTACGCAAACACTCCGGGGTGCGCTCATTCTGCAGAGAAGCGCCAGTAACCAGAGTGCTGCTCCTATGTGAAGAATGGTGTTGGTCAAATGAAAAGGAAATACAGCGGGTTGCGGCACGCCATTTTCGCTCTTGCCATCGAAAGCCCATGCGTAATCGGCCATAAACGAGACCGCCAGCAGCGGCCGGTAGAAGTTGCCTTGTCCCCGCCCGAAGGCATGCAAGTCCTCACGAAAAAGCCGGCCTATTTTCGACGGATCCTGCACGTGTTTGTGCAGCAGAATCGACGAGGCATCGTCCCACACAAATTCATTGGCAAAGGTATTCGCGTAGGCAATGATCCCCGCGAGGACGATGATTGCAGCCGTGAACCACCGAAATGGTTGTTCCTTAACGCATGTTTTCATAGCGAGTTGCAACGTTCCCGAGATTAATGGGCTTATGCGCGGACTATACCAGATTTGGCTGCGGTCTGTCGCATCGCGTAAGGGAGCCGCAAGGTTTCTCGACCTGGTTGATCACATGTTGGGGTCGGCGTTTAAGATGGCGGAGCGCGGTCCGGGACCGTACACGGCAAATTTGTCTTTGGTTTTGAGGTATTCCAAGACCATGCCGCGTTTCTTGCCGATAATGCGATGAAATTTCAGGCCCAGGAATTCTTCGCCTTCCATGACTTTTGGTCGCTCTTTTTTGCCCGTTGCGGGGATATAAACTTCGAGAAGTGCGTAGATTTCATCTTCTCCGTAACGGGGCTGCTCGAACTCGAACCAACCGACGATCTTAACAATGGGCCGTTCTAATTGAATTTTGGCCCACTCGCGAAATCGCGGCAGCTTGGTGTTGTCGGGCTCGAGTACTTCAATAAGGTCGCATAGCAACAAGACCAGATCGGTGTGCATATTGTCTCGGGCGGCTTGAAGACGGTCCTCGAGTTCGTGCGCCACATACATTAGCGCTTTGCGGCCCCATTCCGTATCACTGTGATTGCGTTTGGCGGTCATCAGGTGTCCGATAAGTTGCTGTTTCAGGTCGGGGGTAATGCCTATTTCGAAACTTGCCACGTTATCGAGGGGTTGGAGACCGGTCTTGATTTCCTCCGCGATTTCTTCCGGTTCCGGATGGGTGGGCGGTGGAAGCTCCGGAGGCGGCGGCGGGGTGACGTCCTTCTCGCCTTTTTCAAGGCAACCCATACACAACCCAACACATACGACGAGCAGTGTCGCCAGATGGATGCTGTGGCGCCTCATAGTGCTTACCTCAAAATTGACCAAGGCAAGCGAGGCCTTGGCTCTCGACGCGTTTCACAGAGCCACGGCAACGCTCCGCGTGTTTTCTACAACGCCAACCCTGTCCAGCGTGATGAGCATCGTTTTGCGGATTTCTTAACCCGCGCTTTGCCGCCGGGGTGCGAGCACGACGAACTGTTCGTGCAGTTTCAAATACTCCAATACTACGCCGCGATTACTGGCGAGGGTATCGACGAAACGCAACCCGTAAAATTCCTCTCCCTCTCGGGCCTGCACACTTTCCGTGGTGCCCGTCTCCGGCAAGGTCACCTGGAAGAACCAGACGGTTTCTCCATCCATGGTTGTATGGCCCGTCACGTTTACGATGGGCCGGTTGAGTTGATTTCTTGTAAGTTCCCGGTACCGTTCCAGCATGGGGTTGTCGGGCTCGAGCACTTCCAACAGGTCGCACGCCATGAAAACCACTTGGTACATCTTGCGGTTGTTTTCGCCCTGTTCATAAGCTTTCATAATATCGCGTTCAAAGATATTCGCGACGCGCTTCAAGCCTTTGCGCCCGTAATCGGTATTGCTATGCGATTTTTTGGCTTCGAGCAAATCCGCCTTGATGCTGTTTTTGATGTCCTGAGGAGTGGGTATTTTTTGTTGCTTCCCGCCTCTGCGGCCTCCGCCTCTTCTTCTACCCATACGCGGTTTCGGCTTTTCCTCCTCCTGCTCTTCTGTCTCTCCGCTCAAGAGGCCATACAGAATCTTGTATTTGCTTTCGAAGGTGGCCCGAATCTCGTTCTCGATTTCCTCAGGCGTAGGAGGGGGTGGCGGAGGGGGAGGGGGTGGAGGTGGCGGTTCGGGAGGCGGCTCGGCCTTGCAGCCCGCAAACACGATCAAGCATACTCCCGCTAGAATTGTAAGCAAAACGAATCGTTTCATGCGTAACTCTCCACAGACTTGCATTATACGCTTGCAGCAAAGAGATTATACTTGACAATTTCGGAAAGCACAAATCTCTCAATCATTTGTGAGTGTGGACCCTGACCTCGGGGAGGCGGCGCTATGCGTGCTCAACAAGAGGGTAAGGCATTCGGGCGGATTGCGCACTATTATGAGGTTCTTGCCAATGCTGAAAGGCGTTTGTATCGCGAAAGCCCGTTGCTACGTATGGTGTTACAGCTTGCTCCCGGTAATCGTGTGCTCGAACTTGCATGCGGAACCGGTCTGCATGCCTTGTGGTTCGCAGAGGAGGGGGCGGAGGTGACGGCCAGTGATCTGAGCGAAGCTATGATCGCTTATGCCCGGCAGCACCGACCGCATGAACGCATCCAGTATCTTGTCCATGACATGCGGACACCGCCCCATGGAATTTGGGACCTTGCCGTGTGCTTAGGGTCGAAGGAGTACTGGATTTGTATAAATAATGATTCCAGCATGGTTGACACCATCACTGGCAGGTCCGCTGAAATCCTTCTTATCGTGCGTGATGAAAATATAGTTGTTTTCCGCACAGTGTTCCAAGAGTCGACGATCGTTTGTTCCTTCGCCAAAGATCGTATTTGCCGTGATCACTTCATAGCCGCTTGATCGGAGTGTTGTAATGAACACGCTCGGCACGTGCTCGTCAGTACAAAATGTGACTGTCACTGGGCTGGTTCAGGGGGTTGCAATGCATTGGTAGCGAGTTTAGTCTGGAGCTCCTCGCGTTCTTGGCGAAGTTGCCGCATCTCGTTG
>JAWODE010000113.1:0-9640 GCA_046483455.1 Candidatus Hydrogenedentota bacterium
CCTCGCGTGACCTGGCGGAAAACGAGTTTATGGAGGCCGATGCCCTGGGTTTGGGTCCGGCCCGCTACGACCCCGGGCGGGTTCGGTCCTTTGTGAACAGTGTCGAAGGTCCCATGGGGGCTGGGGGCGTCTCGCTCGGGTAACGCAGGAACTCGACGTGGCCGTCCATGTACAGGACGTTGGCCCCGCCCGGAATGTGATTGAACTGGGCCACATCGGTCGTCACGCCGTCCGACATCACCCATAGCTCGCTTTGCGCAAGGGTGCTGGCGGCGGGGTTGTTGATGTCAGTAATGAAAAACCGCTCGATGCCTTCGCGCAACCGGTACACGGTGACATTGCCAGAAGTGAGATCGCTATCCAAGACGCCGGGATCCGCCGGGTCGGCAATGGGATATGCCGCCAGAAGCTGATTGGTGAGAATGTCAAGGGCTTCTGGAGTCAGATAAGTGGGAAGGGTAGCCACCTCGATGTCAGGATCATTCTGGCGGGCGGGATCGAGATAGAGCGCGGTGTCGGTGATGCCGTAACCGAAGTAGATGTAGGAACTGTCCGAGAAGCGGCAGGGGTTGATGCCCTCGTCCGGATCGTGGAAGAAATTGTACCGGCCACCGTCATATTCGCCTTGGGCTGATTGGTCCGACGGGCACATGAGCACTTTGACGTCGCTCAAATACTCCGGGAAGACCGACCGGCCGTCGAAAATCATGTTCATTGATTGGGCAGGTATGCAATCTTCATACACTTCGGGGGTTACGCCGTCCGACCCTTGAAAGAGGGCTATCGTGGGAAACTTCTCGCCTTTGGATTCGTTGGCGTACATTTTCAGGCTGAGGCCGATCTGTTTGAGGTTGTTGGCGCAGCTCGCTCGGCGGGCGGCCTCGCGGGCACGCGCCAGCGCGGGCAGCAGTATCGCTGCGAGGATGCCGATGATCGCGATTACAACCAGAAGTTCGATTAATGTAAAGCCTTTCCGTTCCATGATTTGACTCCTTCTCGATTATGGGTTTTGGGGCAAATTCCCGCGTGCACCAGCGCACGGCGGGTCTTTTGCCTGCGTGTAAACATGATGCCGCACTACATTCTCCCAGTTGCATATGGCAATCCGGGGAAAAAACGTGTACGAATGTTGTTTTCCTCTTCCCTCCTTTCTATGACGGTTAAGATGCTACCGCCGACTTTTCTACGCTGGTTTCACGGCTGTCTGTCCCGGGCGTCGGCGCTACCCGCACCTGTCGTGGCGGCAGGGTCGGTTCCCCGATTCGCTCGATCAACAACTTGGCGCTTTTTGCGCCGATGACCTGTGCTTGCTGTCTGAGCTGGACCATCGGCATTTTGATATCTTCCGGAACATGACCGTCATCCAATGCCGCAAACTCGACTTCGGCAGGCATTTTGTAGCCCAGTTGGGTGAGAGGGTCGTAGAGAAGCTTTGCAACCAAATCGTGAATGCAGACGAACGCGGTTGGCCTTTCCGGTAAGGCCATGAAGGCGTTGGCACACTTGGCAAGGGATTGATCGGACGCCTTACGGTCCCCGCCGACGATACGTTCGTCATAGGTAATTCCTGCTTCTTCGAGGGCGCGCCGATAGCCCTGGAGGCGCTCGCGTACACTCGAAGGGGGCCGTTTCTGAAGGCCTACAAAACCAATCCGGCGGTGCCCTTTATCAAGAAGCATGCGGGTGAGACGATAGCCAATAGCCTCGTTGTCCGAAGCCACATAATCGGTGTCAACCCCGCGCAGATAGCGGTCCACAAGTACAATGGGAAAAGGCCGTTCGCACAATTCCGTGACAAGGTCGCGGACTTCCTCCTCATCGTGCTCGATCCACGCCACGAGGCCCGCTACTCCGCTTTCGCCCAAGGTGCGCAAAAGGCGCAACTCCGCGGCTTTTTCCTGTTGCCAGTTGTACGCGATGGTTTGGCGGCCCGCCTGAGCCATGTGCCGCATAAACCCATCGAACACACCCCGCGAGAAGCGCGAGAGATATTGAGGAAAGATGAGAGCGACCGTGCCGGGGCTGGCGGGGGGGATGGCCGCGATGCGGTCGTTAAGCCGCGCCACATATGAGCCGCTGCCGCGGCGGCGCACGATAAGCCCCTCCCACTCGAGCTCACGAAGGGCTTCCCGGGCCTGGTTGCGAGTGAGCCCATGGCTGCGCGCCAGTTGATGTTCCGAAGGAACACGGCTTCCCTCGGTCAGTTCGCCGTTTTCTATCCGCCTCTTCAAGAGGGCGGCGACGTCTGAGCTGACCATGCCGCCCTTGGCCGATTCGGATGGATCTTTCTTCTCCGCACCCATGAGACCCTCGCTCGAAAGTTGTTGTTTATTGTGTCCTATTCGAAGCAAATTGTCAACAACTTGTGGATTGCCTAATTGCTAGCTCATAGCGGCGACTGGGGGCCCGTCGCGAACAGGAGTCCGCCTGTCGTTGGATTGTCGGCTGGATCGTTTTCGCTCGGGGTGTTTGATGCGGCGGCGCAATGGTGGTAGGCTCGTTTTACGGCGGATGTCGGAGTTGACCGAGAGGTATTGATCTAGGGGGCGGGGAAACGCGTGAGCGCCTGCCCTTAGAGGAGACCAGTCATGATAAGCAGACGCAGTTTTCTCAAAGCGGCCGCCGCGTCGGCGCCGCTGATTCTTTCCCCGAGGGTTCTCGGCATGGAGGGACCGGGTCCGAATGACACGGTGAATGTCGGTCTTATTGGTTTGGGGGGACGATGCCAGCACATTGCGGGAACGTGCCTGCAAATTCCGGAGCTTCGCATTGTATCGGTCTGTGACTGTTTTCAGCCGCGGGTCGATGCCTCGCTGAAGGCGGCGGGGCCGGAGCGCGGGTGGAAAGGGTATACCGACTTCCGCGAGATGATCGAAAAGGAAAATCTCGACGGTGTGATGGTCGAGACCACGACCCATGCCCGGGCGTGGGTGACGTGCTATGCCATGGCCATGGGGATGGACGTTTATATCGAGAAGCCGATGTGCCTGACGATCGCCGAGGGCCGCGAGATGGTTAACCGCGCGCGCAAGTACAAGCGCGTTACACAGGTGGGCACGCAGCAGCGCACCATTGCTTTGAACAATTGGGCGAGTGACTTGGTGAAAAACGGGGCGATCGGGAAAGTAAAAGAGGTTCTCGCACCGAATTTTGTAGGCCCGCTGCGGTGGGAACCGAAACCTCCACAGGAAATGCCCGAAGGCGGCCCCGACAATTGGTGGGATATCTGGACCAACCAGGCGGAATTCCGGCCGTATCATGCGGAATTGCACCGGCAATGGGCCCATTGGTGGGCCTATGATGGCGGCGGAGTCTCGTTTGGCGTGACGGGATGGGGCACCCACAGCTACGACCAGATCCAGCGCGGCCTGGGAACCGACGAGACCGGCCCCGTCGAAGTGCTCCTCGAGGAACCGGTAGAGGTCATGCCGTCGGGCAAGTTTGAGGAGCGCGAGCCCTCGCCGGACGAAACGGGTGCGGCATACTACAGCATGGCCCGCTTTACGGGACCGCGTGCGAAGATGAAGATGAAATACGCGAACGGCACGGAACTGAATTTGAGTCTTGACGGGGATTGGGGGCCCGGACTCGGCTGTATTTTCATTGGCGAGAAAGGCCGGATCGAGATCAACCGCGACAGAATCTCGGCCGAGCCGGAAGAGCTGCTTGACGCGCCCGGCAACCCGGGGCATCTGCAGGTTCCCGAGACCCAGCCGCACATCGAGAACTGGGTCCACGGTATCAAGACGCGCGAGAAATGCACCGCTGACATCGAGTATGGCCAGCGCAGCTCGACGCTCTGCTATCTGGTCAACATCGGCCGGGATGTGGGGCGGGTCGGCCAGACGCTGTACTGGGACCCGGATGCCGAGCGTTTTACGAATTGCGATGAAGGGAACGCGATGCTTAGCCGTCCGCGCCGTGCCGGGTACGAGCTACCCGCCTAGCCGGCGTCATGGGCTGATGGTCAGGGGCGCGCTATTGGTGTGGGCTGCCTGCTGTGCGAGGAGACTCACGCGGGCACTGTGAACCACGCGGGGTGTATCCAGGCCACCCGGCCTTGGCGTGCCCGCGACGTCGGCCAGAAAATCGTCCAGATAGCGGTTGGGGTATCCGTCTATCAACGGAATTTCGCGCGGGTCGTTTCCCTCGTTGGGCCACAGGATGGCTTTGCCATGGTTGATGCCGGTTTCTGCGGTGCCTTGAGTACCGGCTACCGTGAACCGCCAGTAGGTGGGCATGGCGTATCCCGAAGCGTCCGAGCTGAAGTACGAAAAATCGGCCATTACGCCGCAACCGTTGGCGAGTTTCAGCATAAGCAGCGCGCCGTCTTCGAAATGGGGATGCTGTTTCAGGCGGCCGTTCCATCCGCGGGCGGCCGTGATTTCCTCGATAGCGTGACCCGTCAGCCAGGGGAGGGCGTCGATGAGGTGGATGCCGATATCGTTGATGGTGCCGCCGTGTTTCCCCTCTTCAAAGTACCACATGGGACGGGACCCGTACTTCAAGGGATGTTGGCCGAGGACCGTCATGCTGAGCACCTCGCCGATGTCCCCGCGGCGGATGAGCTCGCGCAGGGTTGCCAGGGGCGGTTTGTCGATGAGGTCGAGCATGCACCCCACACGGAGGCTCTTCTTGCGGGCGAGGGCTTCGATTCGTTCCAGGTCTTTCAGGCTTGTGCAGAGCGGTTTATCGCAGAGCACGTGCCTGCCGTGTTCGAGGGCACGAATCACCCGTTCGCCGCGGATGCCGAAATAGTCGCCGCAGGCGACGATGTCACACGGGACCTCGCTGAGCATGGCCTCGTAGGAGTTGTGGGTGATGGCGATCCCCGTTTCGAGGCGTTGGGCGCGGATTTCGGGGTCTTCCTCGCAGGCGGCGACGACCTCGAGGCCGTCCCGTTCGTGTGCGAGGCTATACAGGCCGTTGATGTGGTTATGGCGAAATCCGATGAAGGCAACGCGTAAACTCACAATTATGTCCTTTCTTTTCAGGGCGGGTCGGATGCGGGGTAGAGGTATATCGCTTGGCCGCCGTTGGCCGCGCAATCGGCCTCGAGCACGTCGCGGGCACGCACGGACCGTGTTTCGCACAGAACGTCCCGCGGGGCTCCGCCCGATGGCACTGCGTCGCTGTAGATATTTGCATGGTATGCTTTACCGGCTTCCAGAAAATCGAGTGGGATTTTCAGCGTACGGCGTTCGACCGCATTCATGGTGCCTACATACCAGGAGTCATGACTTCGGCGCGCCATGGTGATGTATTTGCCGATTTCGCCCTGAATGACCCGCGACTCGTCCCATACGGTTGGGAGATGGTCGAAGAATTGCAGTTCGGGTTCGCCCTGGAATTGTTGAGGCCGATCGTACCAGTACAGGAATTGGAGTGGGCTGTAAAACACGACCGATGCCGCCAACTGGTGGGCGTGCGACGTTTTTATCCGGTCGGTGTACCAGCAGATCGTCGCGTCGGCCGCCCCGCACAAGTAGCGTGTGAACGGCAGGGTAAGGTTGTGTTCGGGGGTGGGCATGGTCTCGTTCCCCCCGATGCCTTCCTGGGTAAGCAGGTTCGGGTAGGTGCGGCTGTAGCCCGTCGGCCGGTATTCGTCGTGGATGTCGACCATCAGCTCGTGCTCCGCGGCCTTGCGGACGGCCTCGTGCAGCCACGTGGTCCATTGCTGCCTCCCGACCTGTACGAATCCGTATTTGACCCCTTTGACGCCCCAGCTCTGGTACAGCGGGAGAATCTCGTCCAACTGACGTTCGAGGTGACGCCGGTTGACATAGAGCCACACGCCGATGCCGCGTTCGGCGGCGTACCGGATGACTTCGTGCAGGTCGAGCGGGCCTTTCGAGCGTTTGGGGTCCACGGATACCGTGGTCGCGTCTTGTGCTTCGTCGTTTTCGTGCCCGTACCACCCGGCGTCGTATTCGATGTACTGGAAGTTGTGCTCGGCGGCGAAATCCACGCAGGCCTTCCCGCCGTTTGTGGTCAAGGTGACTTCGCGAATGATTTTCCCCGGCTGTATCCAGGAGGGGTCTTCGATGGCGCAAGGGTCATTGAGGTTGAGCAAGAGGTAATTGCGTTCCAGCAGGTCGCCGGGGGTGTGCCCCAGCATAAGCAGCCGCCAGGGGGTGGTATAGGGGGCAGTGCCTTGGACCTCGCTCGCGAGGCGGGGCGCGAGGGTATAAGGCGTCTTTTCAACCGGACGCAACCGCATGCGGGCGTAATCGACGAGGCGTGCTTCGGCAACGGCCGCATGGGTGTGGTCGTCAATAACCACGGTGAGCGGCCGTTCGCACCCCGGCTTGACCTTACTTAACGGCACATGCTCGTAGACGCCTTGGGCGGAATAGACGGGATAGCACCTGTGGTCTCGGCCAAACCGGAATTGAGTCATTTCTTCGGCAATAGTGAAGTCCTCGAGGCCGTCCTGCTCGGGGAGGGTATAGCACAAGGCCGCGCCCTCATTGTAGGCGCGGAAGTCGACCCTGATCCTGCGCGCCGGGTTCTCTTGCCGAGCCAAGACCACCGTCAAAGCGTTGTAATGATCGCGAATGCTGCTTCGTTCGCCATAGACCGGTTTCCAGGTCGAGTTGTGCGAATTTTTTGACGACGAGACAAGCGCCAATCCGGTGCAATAGTCCGTTCCGTCCGCCAGCTTCAATCCCAGGCGCGAGGGTAACAGAATGGGCCTATCCTCCCACGCAACGGCCCACGAAGGCGCGCCCTTATCGAGACGGAATTGCACGGCCACCTTTTTGTCGGGCGAGCGGATTTCCAGCGGTTCTTCGGCGTGACAAAAGACCGCCGCGCTTCCCAAGCAACCGAGCACGAGAAGCAAGACACTGTTTGCGACACTGCTATTCATGATCACCCCCACGTGCTGAGAACGTTTCGACCAGACGATAGCTGCACTTTACCTTTCCCGTTAAGGCGATCGCAATGCCGAATCTTGAAAGACCATTTTTTAGTTAAAGAATTCAAACTGCTGCACGAAAAAGCAGTTCTTCTAGAGATTTTTCCACGGGATGTTTTACGGGATATAGACTCATCTAGGGTCTGGTTGAGTTCATCCGGCGCCCCTTGTTGCGCGTGAGGACGCAACAGTGTTGCTGTCGATGCCTGTCGGGTCGCGTTCGTGGTACCCCGAACCGCATCCAGTCCTTAAAATATGCTATACAAGAAAAGAGAAATGGAAGAAAACCGGAGGGGACTGCCGTGAAAGTTCAGGATTTCGCTTACCAGGTGGCCATGCGCACCATTGAATTGCTTGAAGAAACGCAGCACTACAAAATTCCTGAAAACTTGCGCAAAGATATCGCGCAGAAAATTCTCGCCGAGGTTGACGAGATCATCAAGAAGGCGAGTTAGGGACACCCTATGCCGGATGGGGGCTTTGATGGGTCTTCGGCTGCCGATGCTGTGATGGCGGACAAGCGCGGGGGCCTGCGGTGGCTGGTGCTGATTGGGTGCCTGGCTGCTGGAATGGCTGCAGGAGGGCTTTTCTACACGCGCGCCACGCGATTCCTGTATACAGTGCTCGTGGGCCCGCCGTTGTTGTTGGCGAATTTCACCGGCGTGGGCCGCCTGGTCGCGCCGAATCATGCGGGGTTGGCAATCGTCACTGCCCTAATGGCAGCGGTATAGTATGTCGTAGGGTTTCTTCCATTTATTGTGCCGGCCAGCTGGCGGCCCGAGGGGGGATACAAGACAATTGCCGCAGTGTGCATTGGGGCTGCGGCGACGTGCTACGCAGTAATGGTCATCGTCGCCGGTATCCTGTTCAGGGCATAAGCTCAAACCGTGTACGGGACAAGAAAAGCGGAGCGCGAACATAACCGTTCGCGGCTATTAATGGGCGGGTAGGAAAACCCGCCCCCCTTTAGGGGTTGGAGACCTTCGGTCGTAAGAGTGACGTGGTCAGGAGATAGTGTCTTGATTTGTCAAGGTGTTTCTTCATTTTTTTGCGCTGTCGTGTGTAGTTTTCCACGGTGTTTCCACTGCCGGTCGTAAGTTTGTCCACTGATCACAATTGCTCGCATAAGGACGAGTAGTTTGCGCATGACGGCGCCGAGTGCAACTTTCTTTTGCTTTCCTCGGGCGCATAGGGATACGTATGTTGCCTGCATCGGACCGTTATCGTTTACCGCAGTGAGTGCTGCCATATACAGGGCCTTGCGAACGCGGCCATTCCCCTTTTTGCATAAGTGCGCGGGTTTGTTGACGCTGCTGCCCGACTGTTTGCGGCGGGGAGTGAGCCCGGCAAAGGCGGTCAATTCCCGGGAACGCACAAAGCGGCGGAGATTGCCCAGTTCTGCAAGGATACTGGCGGCTGTTAGAAAGGCCACGCCGTATATGCTGGTCAGCAGTTTAAGGTCGTGCTTAAACTGTTTGTCGTCCCTAATGAGTGCGCGCATTTCCTTCTCGACCTTTGTAATTTCACGCTCGAACGTGCGACAAAGGCGGTCTTGGGCCTTCGCGACAAATTTGTTCGGGGTTCCCTCCCCTTGTCTATTGAGCAGGGCCTGTTTCTGGTCCACCAGGCTCGACCGATGACGGGTCAATTCACGCAGCTGTGCTTGCTCAGGGCGTAGCGGTTCATAAGCGTCCGGCTCACGCTCAAGACCATAAAAGGCCAACGCACGGGCCTCCATAGCATCCGTTTGCTGCCTCACATTCATGCTCTTGATGTAGGCATTGGTCTGTTGCGGGTTCACGATGGCGGGGCGGAAGTGCGGGTAGTCCTCGTACATCCACACGGCCAATTCCGCAGAGTACTTGCCGGTGCTTTCCATCACTACACGTACGTTGTATGCGTCCGACGATTCCGGTAACAACGTCTCGAGCCAAGCCATCAACGCTGCAAGGCCCTCACGGCTGCGCTCGAACTCCCTCACCGGCAAATCCCGCAGCGCGGTGGCCGGCCACTTCTGGCCCGCACGACCAAGAGCGGCCTTGAACGCTTGCTTCGCGACATCCAATCCAAGCCAGTCGCTGGGGTTTGTTTTGCTGGGGTTTGTTTTTGATAATGCATGCGATACCATAGTTATGTTCCTTGTGTTCTGTGGACACCGGACCCTTCTTGCACGATTCGGTTTTGCACCCCGGATAGTGTTCGGTCTTCGTTGGTGGTCCACAACGCAACCAGGAGGCGGGGCTTATCTCCTGAACGGGCTTCCAAAGGCCCCGAGACCACGTCGCCTCCGCCTCCTGGCTTATCCTGCCACATGGCCGTGTGGCAGAAAAATCGGTGAAGAACATCAGGAAAATAGGCTATGTTAATCACTGTTTCCACAGAACCAATAAAAGAAAAAGAACCAAAAAGAAAATCCGGACGACGACTGCGCCATAGCGCTACCGCGCCACCCGGAGAAGAAGATACAAGACCACGTCACAGCAGGTTGAACTCAGGAGCGGCGGGTCCTCCCATGTCCACTCGGTCCACAAGGTCCACATCGGGAATGCTTGAAGGTTAGCATTGCCCTCTTCGCATTCCGTATCACCTCCCTTTGTTCCGTGGTCCGTGCGGGTGCGCGCACGACGCGGCAGCATCAATCCCAATTCTCCAGCACTCAACACCTGTTTTTATGCCTGCAAAATCCAACAAGACGAGTAAAACACGAAAAAGTACGCCGAA
>JAWODE010000310.1:0-4263 GCA_046483455.1 Candidatus Hydrogenedentota bacterium
ACTAATTTCCCAATTGTCATATCTGATAAGTCAGCAATAGAATAACCAGCAATCTTTACCATTAAACTTTCGGGACGAAGTCTCTTCCCATTACAGACAGAACAATTATTGACAGTCATATATTTTTGAATTTCAGAACGTATATACTCTGATTTAGTCTCCCTGTATCTTCTCCTTAAATTATTAATAACGCCTTCAAATTCATTTTTGTGCACCCATCTATGATTGTCTTCTTGTTGCTGATATTCAAAAGTTATTTTATCTTTTCCAGAACCGTAAAGTAAAATATTCTGTTGTTCCTGAGTTAATTTGTTAAATGGGGTTACGCCATCGAGATCATGGCGGAGATCGAGCCGCAGGGCAGCCCCGTCATCGAAATCGACGTCCTCCGCTCTCCAAATAAGGAAGAGCTCACCCGAATCCTGTTTCTCAAGAACCGTGGCTACCGCACGCATCGCGGCACACAGAGCCTTATTTCCATCGATTCCTCGCGGTCGTCAACGGCGCCGGATGTTCGCTGCCGCGCGCCCGAAACGGCCCCGGTCTATCTCGGCAACGAGGACCCCCTCGAATTGCGCGTGTTTGTCGACAAGAGCGTCGTGGAGGTCTTTGTCAACGGCAAACAGTGTGTGGCCCTGCGGGTATACCCGGAACGCGACGACAGCGCCGGTGTGTCCTTCCGCGCCCAAGGGCGCGACGCCCTGCTCACGTCCCTCGACGCCTGGCAAATGCAAAACATCTACGAGTAACAGCACCCTCAGCGAGCTTTTCTTTAGCTGCAACGGTAACTGTGGCCTCTGCAATTTCCCCGGTTTGCCGATGGCGAACCATGTCCGCCATGGGGGCAGGAGTGCCGAACTTGCCTTCGCGGTCTACGATTGGTCGGCGGAGGTGCCCCAACGCAGATGTGCCGGGTATCCATTTTCATGGTCTACAGTTGAGCTGAACGGTTCATGGCTAAGTATTTTTTATTTTCCGTTTATTTATTATTATTCAAGATATCGGAAAGGCAATTTTAAGCGAGCCCGCTAGTATTTTCAGTATTTGTCAAAAAAAAGTGTAACAAACCGCTCGGAATGGAGTATAATTAACTGACCGTTCAGTTAATAAAGGAGGAATCGATGCCGAAATGGAGACGCCAACCCGACGAGCGCCCGGCGCAGATTACCTACGCGGCCCTCGAGGTGTTTGCCGAGAAGGGATTTGCGCGGGCGACGATGGACGAAATCGCCAACAGCGCGGGAATTACCAAAGGCACGATTTATCTCTATTTTGACAGCAAGAAAGAGCTGTTTCTGGCGGTGGTGCGCGAGCAAATGGAGCGTTTCCTGGATTTGTTGCCCGCCCTCGATGCGATTGCTTCGGGGAATATCGAGGAGCACGCCCGAGTGCTCGGGAGAGTCTTCATGACTGCTTTGATGGACCCGGAGACCACCAAAACGATCCAGCTCATCATGGCCGAGTTTCAGCATCTGCCCGAAATGAAGCAACTGTATCAGGAAGAGACGGTTCCCCGGGCCAATGTACGGGTGGCTCGGTTTTTTCAGGCGCAGATGGAGAGGGGGACGTTTCGCAGTCTGGACCCATTGATCGCGACGCGGTGCCTTTTCGGAATGTTTTTTATCTTCGTCTTGACTCAGGAAATCTTTGGGGCGAGCCGGGTGACGCCCATGTCGCCGGAAGCCATTGTGGATACCGTTATCGACATTTTCTTTCACGGAATAGTAAAAAGAGGCGCCGCATGATGAAACGTGCATTACTGTTACTCGTCATTCTTGCCCTCCCGGCTTGTTTTCAGGGGGACAGCCGCGTGTTGGAGGTAGCCGGGTTGCTCGAGGGTATCGACGTGAACGCCGGTTCGCTGGTCGGTGGCCGGGTTGCCCGGGTGCATGTCCAGGAGGGCGACCGGGTTGCGCCGGGCGACCTTCTTGTGGAACTCGAAGAAAAGGACGTTGCTCCGATGGTAGCTGCCGCGGAAGCCCAACTCCGGCGGGCTGAGGCCACGCTTGCCAAACTCGAAGCGGGCGCCCGCGAAGAGGCGATCCGGCAAGCCGAAGCGGCCGTGGAGCAAACCCGGCAGCAATACCGGATGGCCCTTGAAGGAGCGCGTTCGCAAGAGATTGATGCGGCCCGGGCATCTGCCGAGGCCGCACGAGCGCAGCGTGACGACGCCAAACAGTCCTACGAACGCGTCAAAAAATTGTACGAGAAGGGCGCCGCCTCCGAAATGGCCTACGATCAGGCAAAAAACGCGCTGAGCGCGGCCGAAGCCCAGTACGCTGCCGCCCTCGAGCAACTCGACCTCGTGGTCGAGGGTACGCGGGACGAGGAGGTGCGCATTGCCAAGGCGGCCCTCGAGCAGGCCGAGGCCACGCTCGATGAACTCCGCAACGGAGCGCGCGAAGAGGACATTGCCGCGGCCCGGGCCGCCCGCGATGCCGCCCGCGCTGACCTGGACAGCGCCAAGAGCCGGCTCGAGGAAATGTCTGTACATGCCCCGCAAGCCGGCATCGTCGAGAGCATCGACGTAGAACCGGGGGACTTAGTGCAGCCGGGAGCGATTGTCCGTATTGTAGACCCCGACAATCTGGAGTTGGTCATCTACGTGAGCCCCGCCATGCTTTCCCGAATCCGGCTCGGCCAGCGCATTCCCCTGTCGCCGGATGGTGAAGACACGGTTTACCAGGGCGAGATCATCTTCATCGCCAATCAGGGCGAATACACGCCGCGCAACCTTCAAACCGAGGAGGCGCGTGCCCGGCAGGTGTTTGGCATTAAGTTGCGGGTGCCTTCCTATGACGGCGCGTTGAAAGCCGGGATGACCCTCACGGCCCGCATACCCATTGATAAACCAGAGACGTCATGAGCACAGCCATCGTAACAGAGAACCTCACCCGCCGCTTCGGCCACGTTACCGCCGTCGACGGCGTAAGCCTCGAGATCGAGGAAGGCGATATCTTTGGCTTTCTCGGACCTAACGGCTCCGGCAAATCGACCGTTATCCGCATGCTCTGCGGTCTGCTTATGCCGACGCAAGGCAGCGCCCAAGTGCTGGGATGCGACGTGGTGCGCGAGAGCGAGAAAGTCAAGCACAACATCGGGTACATGTCGCAGCAATTCAGCCTTTATCCCGATTTGACGGTGATGGAGAATCTCACGTTTTACGCCCGGATTTATGGAATTCCGCGGCGGGAACGACGCGCGCGCATCGAAAGCGTGATCGATATTGTCGGCATCGGGGACTACCGGAAACGTCTTGCGGGGAATCTCTCGGGCGGCTGGAAGCAGCGCCTGGCCCTCGCGTGCGCACTTGTTCATCAACCCCGCCTCATGTTTCTTGACGAGCCCACGGCGGGCATTGACCCCGTGGCGCGGCGCGAACTCTGGAACCTCTTGTTTGAACTGTCCGGGCAAGGCGTTACCTTTTTCGTGACGACGCACTATATGGACGAGGCCGAACGGTGCAGTCATGTCGGCTACATCTATTTCTCGAAACTTATTGTCTGCGGCACCCCGAATGAGTTGAAGCAACTCGAAGAAATTTCTCCCGAGGATACCGCGCGGCTCGAGGTCCGGTGCCAGCGGCTGCCTTCGGCGATGCGCGAGCTCAGCGAAAAACCCTACGTGCGCGACGTCACCATTTTCGCGGACTCGTTACACGTGCTGGCCGAAGAGGGTAAGGAAGAGCGCATTGAACAAGACCTTCAGGCAGCGGGATTCGCCGGAAGCCAGGTCGTGACGATTCCTCCAACCCTCGAGGACGTCTTCGTCACGTTAACCCACCGCAGAAAAGGCGCCTGATATGTTTCGGGGCATCACATCCATCATCTACAAAGAATCGTTTCATATCGTACGCGATTTCCGGACCCTTTTTCTGATGTTGCTCCTGCCCATCACAAACCTGACCATATTCGGATACGCCATCGACCTCGAAGTGCGCAACATAGCAACGGTCGTTTACAACCTCGACGGGCGCCAGCCAAGCCGGGAACTCCTTGATATGTTCGCCAATTCGGGGTACTTTTCGTTCGTCGATACGGTGTTCAGCGATGCCGAACTCGAGCAGGCCATCGTACGGGGGGGCGCCAAGGTCGGCGTCAAGATTCCGCCCGATTACACCGATCGCTTATTACTGGACGAGAGCGCCCAGATACAGGTCCTGCTCGATGGGAGCGACTCCACCGTAGCCATGCAGACCTTGCAGGTAGTGAACGCCATTGCCTTGCGCAAGTCCGTTGAAATCATTTCCTCGAATAGGGGCCT
>JAWODE010000342.1:0-4285 GCA_046483455.1 Candidatus Hydrogenedentota bacterium
CCGCGCCCCAAATGCCCGCAACTCACAAAACGAGAAAATCGAGTCCTGTGCAATATTAGATGCGTTGGCCCTGCAGAAGCTGGGTTGACTAAATACATCGGTAAAAGATACAAGCATCATGAGGAGCAACTCATGTTCCATGGGCCAGCCCTCCATCCTGTTTTTTCCTAACTACAAGATGTAGGGCCTGGCCCTCAAATTGCAACAAGATGTGGCGGAAAAACCGCAAAACTATAGTCTAGCGCCCTTGCGTCAACTCCGTTGCTGCGCAATATACCGTTGCGCCCGCTCAAGCCCGATAATGCTGAACACATCCGATATCTCGCCCCGGTGCACCATGCCAAGAGCGTCCTCGAGAGACACGCGCCGCACCTCGAGCACCTCGGTGCCCTCGGGCGAGGCTTCGGTCTCTTCCAATTCCTCCGCCAGAAACAGCAAGCCTCGTTCGGCGGATATACAGTTGCTGAAATGAATCTCCCCGCCGAGCGGGGTCCATTTCGCGGCGCGCAGTCCTGCTTCTTCCTGCAGCTCGCGCTGAATACAGGCCAGCGGTTCCTCGCCCGGCTCCGCACCGCCTTCCACGATCTCCCACGAGTATTGTCGAATCGGATAACGGTATTGCCCGACCAGGTACACTTCGTTATCCGGTGTCAAGGCGACCACGCCCACCGCCACGCGCGTTTCGATGTAACTGTACAGGCCGTCGGCCCCGTCCGGCCGGACCACTTTATCCTCGATTACCCGCAACCATGGGGTTTCATACACCAGTCGACTTGATTTGATGGTCCAGGGATTCTTTGTATGCACGCACTCACCCCTCGATAAATACCAGGAACGGATTCTCGATGGCTTCGCACATCCATCGCAGGAACCGTGCTCCGTCCGCCCCGTCGATTACCCGGTGGTCATACGATAAGCTTAACGGCAACAGGGTCCGCGGTTGAAATTCGCCATCGATATACACCGGTTCGACAACGCTGCGCGACACGCCCAGAATTGCCACCTCGGGCTCGTTTAGGATCGGCGTGAAGGCCGTCCCGCCGATCCCGCCCAGATTCGAGATTGTAAAACAACCCCCCTGCATCTCGTCCAGCGTCGTCTTCCTAGTCCGGGCGCGGTTTG
This sequence comes from Candidatus Hydrogenedentota bacterium, assembly GCA_046483455.1. Lineage (GTDB taxonomy): Bacteria > Hydrogenedentota > Hydrogenedentia > Hydrogenedentales > SLHB01 > UBA2224. Next base: position 1,123 of record JAWODE010000342.1, read on the forward strand.
CCAATTCCGTCAACTCGACGCTCAGTTCCGTCAGGTTCTTGGTATCGACATCGCGCAATACCGGCACCAATAATCCCCGGTCCGTGTCGACGGCGATCCCGATGTGGCAGTAGTGTTTGTAGATAATTTGTTCATGCTCGAGGTCCAGCGTGCTGTTGAATTGCGGAAACTTGCGCAACGCCGCCGCTGCGACCTTCGCGAGAATCGCGGTAACCGTCAGCTTACCGCCTGCTTCCTCGACCTGCTTCGCGTAGCGCTTGCGCAAGGCTTCGAGGCCCGTCACGTCCGCTTTATCGAAGTGCGTCACGTGCGGAATCGTTGCCCACGCATGGGCCAAACGTTGCGCCGTCCGCCGCCGGACATTACTCATGTCGCGGCGCTCGACTTCGCCCCAGCGCGCAAAATCCGGCAACGGAACGCCGGCCGTTTCGCCCGCTTTCGCCGTTTGCGACGGCGCACGGCCGCCTGTATCCACGTTCATCCGACGCGCATAGGCTTTCACATCATCGGGCGTAATGCGGCCATCCTTCCCGGACCCCTTCACCCGGTTCATGTCAACGCCGATTTCGCGCGCCAGCCGGCGAACGCTCGGCGCGGCCGGCACCGGCGCGGCTTCTTCCGCCTCTTCGACTTTCTCTTCTTTGGTTGTTTCCGCCTCTGCAGTCGCCTCCGCCTCTTTTGTCCCTTTTGTCTCTTCAGTTTTTTCAGGGCGCTGGTCCGCGCCCTTTTTCTCCGCCGGTTCTTCGACGGTTTCGTCTTTTTTCGCGGGAGGCTCCTGCGTTTTTTCGGCCTTCGCGGGCTTTTCTTCCTTCGCAGCCGCACCACCCTCTTCGTCGACAACCAGCACGACGGCTCCGACCGAAATGTCTTTTCCTTCCTTCACCCGGATGTCCGTAACCGTGCCGCTCACGCTGGACGGCACCTCCAACGCCGCTTTATCGGTCTCTACCTCGATGACCGGCTGGTCTTTCTCGATCGTATCCCCCACGGACACCATCACACTGGTGACCTTTCCGGATTCGATGTTCTCGCCAAGATCGGGGAGTTTGAATTCCGTTGCCATTGCTTTACCCTCTTAATTCACTTCCGCAATTTACAGTCACACAGTACACGCCCATCGACCGCCAAACAATGCCATGCGCCGGCCCGTCACGAAATCAGCGGATTCGCCTTCTCGGGGTTGATCTCGAGTTTCTTAAACGCCTTCTTCAAGACATCCTTTTTCACTTTGTTCTCGCGGGCCAGAGCCGTCAATGCCGCCAGCGCGATGAAACGCGCGTCCACCTCGAAGAAATCGCGCAACGCCTCACGCGATTCGCTTCTTCCAAAGCCATCGGTGCCCAGCGCCTGGAACGGTTGCGGCACCCAGCGCGCCACGCCGTCCGCGAGGAGCTTGATGTAATCCGACGCAGCCACAACCACCCCGGGCGCGTCTTTCAAGCACTCAGTCACATACGGCGCCCGCGTTTTCTTCCCAGGGTTCAACAGATTCCATCGCTCGGTCTCGATCGCTTCGCGGCGCAGCTCCTTGTAACTCGTGACGCTCCATACATCCGCCGCCACGCCAAACTCCTCTTCGAGAATCGCCTGGGCCTTGACGGCCTCATTCAAGATCGCGCCGCTTCCCAGCAGTTGCGCATGTGCTTTTGCATCCTTTTTCTCCGAAGGCTTGAACTTGTACATGCCTTTCAGAATCCCCTCCTTGGCCCCCGCCGGCATAGGCGCCATCGGATAATTCTCGTTCTCGACGGTCAAATAGTACAAGACGCTCTCCTGTTCCTCGTACATCCGCCGAATGCCTTCCCGGATGATCACCGCCAGCTCGTACGCATGCGCCGCATCGTACGCCAAGAGATTCGGTATGGGCTGCGCCAGAATATGGCTGTTGCCGTCCTGATGCTGAAGGCCTTCCCCATTCAAGGTGGTCCGCCCCGCCGTACCGCCCACGAGGAAGCCCCGCGTGCGCATATCCCCGGAAGCCCAGATCAAATCCCCGATGCGCTGGAATCCAAACATCGAATAATAAATGAAGAACGGAATGATGTTGAGCCCATGCGTCGCGTAGGCCGTGCCTGCACTGATAAACGACGACATCGACCCCGCTTCCGTGATCCCCTCCTCGAGGATTTGCCCGTCTTTTGCTTCTTTGTAGAAGAGCAGACTCGATGAATCCACGGGTTCATACAACTGTCCCGTGTGTGCATAGATGCCGACCTCGCGAAACAGCGCCTCCATCCCGAAGGTGCGGGCCTCGTCCGGTACGATCGGGACGATCTGCTTGCCGATGCGTTTGTCGCGCAACAGCTTCGCCAGTATCCGCACAAACGCCATCGTGGTTGACACCGGTCGCCCCTCAGTGCCTTTGTAAAACTCCTCGAACAGGCTCTCCTCGGGTGGCGCTAACGGCTCTACTTTCACCTTGCGCCGCGGTAAATACCCCCCTAACGCGTCGCGCCGGTCCCGGAGGTACACCATCTCCGGACTGTCCTCGGGGGGACGGTAAAAGGGCGCCAGCGCCACATCTTCGTCCGAGATAGGGATGCCGAACCGCGTCCGGAACTCCCGCAACTCGTCCTCGTTCAGCTTTTTTTGCTGGTGGGTGATGTTTTTGCCTTCCCCGCTCTCGCCAAGGCCGTACCCTTTTACCGTCTTCGCCAAGATAACCGTCGGCGCGCCTTTGTGATTCACGGCCGCGTGATAAGCCGCATATACCTTCTCCGGATCATGCCCGCCCCGGTTCAAGCAACGAATTTCCTCATCCGAGTATTGCTCGACCATCTTCAGCAGCCGGGGGTCCTTGCCAAAAAAATGATCGCGGATATAGTCCCCCGATTCGACCGCGTATTTTTGATAGTCCCCATCGACCGCTTCGCACATACGCTCGACAAGCAGGCCGTCCTGGTCTTTTGCCAGCAACGGGTCCCAATCCGACCCCCAAATCGCTTTTATCACGTTCCACCCGGCCCCGCGGAACATCGCCTCCAACTCCTGAATTATTTTTCCATTGCCCCGCACCGGACCGTCCAGACGCTGCAGGTTGCAGTTAATCACGAACACGAGGTTATCCAGCTTCTCGCGCGATGCCAGCGAAATCGCCCCCAGCGTCTCCGGTTCATCGCATTCCCCATCCCCGAGAAACGCCCATACCCGCCCCGTGTTTTCC
>JAWODE010000410.1:0-12694 GCA_046483455.1 Candidatus Hydrogenedentota bacterium
GAAAACGGGCTGAAAGCCCGTAACATCCACAGGTCAAGCGATGTGCCGGTCCTTCAGACCGGGGGATGTATAGGAATGCGTATATACCCAGCCCTTCAGGCTGGGCTGGTATGTTAGCGCGCCTTCGGCGCTCCAGATGGCCGAGTAGTCTCCAGCCTCACCAGATGGGTGACTCGCCTATTGAATCCGTACCCGATAGCCACGGCACTCTTGAGTTATGTAGTCGCATGTTACCCGGCGATCTGGGATTTGCTGCCTGTTTGTATTTGCTGCCGCGAGAAATGTAGCCTAAGTATGTTAGACTAAGCGAGATAGGATCAGGGCATGGGCTGACGGAGAATTGGCTGGGATGCATGCTTCGAAGATTAACTTGGAGAAAGGGACCGATACCGTGACCGGTGTCATTCGCAAAGCGCGTTTAAGCGATATGACAAAGGTAAAAATTTTGATTGATGAAGCGGTGCGCGGGGATGCCGTATTGCCGCGGACGCTCATCGAACTATGCGAGAGTGTGCGGGATTTCCATGTTTGCGTAGAAGATGGGGAATTGCTGGGATGTTGCGCTCTGCACGTGGATATGCAGAATCTGGCGGAGGTGCGCTCTCTGGTTGTGCATGCGGAATGGCGCGGGGTGGGCATTGGCTCGGCACTGGTGCGGGCCTGTCTTGCCGAGGCCGAGGCGTTGGAAGTCGAGCGTGTTTATGCTCTTACGCGCAGTCCCAAGTTTTTTGAGCGGGAAGGCTTCAATCTTATTGACAAGCATGAGCTTCCGAGTAAAGTGTTTCGGGACTGCGTGCGGTGTCCCAAGTTTCCCGATTGCGACGAGGTGGCGGTTATTCGAAACGTTACCCGCGCGTAATAGATGCAGGAAAGGTGCGTATTATGGCAGCAGAAAAGCGGCTGGGTTTCCTTGGATTCGGAAACATGGGAAAGGCCATTGCAGGGGGGCTGATCGAGCGGCAGACCATGCCCCCTCGGCAGTTGTCCGCATTCGATGTAGACGAAGCGAAACAAGCCGCTGTCAGGGCGATGGGTATAGAGACCTCTTCTTCGGCCGAACATCTGGCGGAAGGTTGCGATGCACTTTTGATTGCGGTGAAACCCCAGAATGCTGCCCAAGCACTGGAACCGTTGGCGGGAAAGGTGGACGCGCGGGTGCTGGTTATCTCTATTTGCGCGGGACTTTCGACGGCGTTTTTTCAGAAGCAGCTTGGTGACGGCATGCGTGTTGTTCGGGTTATGCCGAATACGCCGGCGCTGGTTGGCGCGGGTGCGGCGGCAATTGCTCCCAACGAGAACTGCACGCAGGAAGACATTGATTTGGCAAAGGCAATTTTCGAATCGGTGGGAGTGGTGCAAGTGGTGTCTGAGAGCGCCATGGATGGGGTGACGGCGTTGAGCGGCAGTGGCCCAGCCTACTTTTTCTATCTGGTTGAATGTCTGGTGCGGGCCGCGCAGAATGAGGGCCTTACGGAAGAGCAGGCGACGGAATTGGCAAAGCAGACGGCATTGGGCGCCGGCCGGTTGCTGGTCGAATCGGGTGAAAGCGCGGGCGTTTTGCGTGAACGGGTTACTTCGAAGGGGGGCACGACGGAAGCGGCATTGCGTGTGTTTAAGGAGAAAGGCTTCGAGGAACTGATTCAGGCGGGTGTGGCGGCTGCGGCAGCCCGCTCCCGGGAGTTGGGCCGATAAATGAATGAGAATATGGAAGAATCGGCGGCTTCGAAAAAAGACCGCATGATTGCCAAAGCGCTGGGTGAAGAAATTGCCATTACTCCCAGCGATATCTACAACCAGGATTTTAAGCACGCTTTGCTGGGCGGGTATGAAACCAAGGAAGTGGATGCTTTTCTGGAACGCGTTGCGGACATCGTCGAGCATCTGATTGACCAAATCCGCTATTTGCGGGAAAAGGTCGACGAACAACGGGCCACCATAGACGAGTATCGCGAGATCGAGAAGACCTTGCGGAGCGCGCTTGTGAGCTCGCAAAAGTTCAGCGAAGACATTCTCGCTTCGGCGAAGCGGGAGGCCGAGTCGCTTATCGAAGAGGCTCGACTCAAGAAGGCCCAGGCTCAGTTGGCGGCCGCGAAGCTGCCCCGCAAACTGGCCCGCGACATCCATGTGCTTGAGCAGCAGCGCAGTCGCATGCGCCGCGAGATGCTGGCGATTCTCGAGACTCACAAGAACCTGCTCGACAGCCTGATTCCCGAGGATGAGCGCGTGCCCGAAAGTTTCTTTGATGCGGGTGTGAGCGGCACTGGGGGCGAGGAAGATGAAGATTCCGACCTCCCCGTCGTCAATATCACCGACGAGTCGGATGAATCCAGGGCCGAAGCGGACGAATACGCCTCTTTCTCGGCAGGAGTTCCCGATGAGGAGTCCTACGAGCAAAAGCCCCCCTCTAGGGAGACTTCCGAAGGCTCGCATGCAGAAGCAGCCGCGGAAGAGGCGCAAGAATCCTCGGAACCGACCAGCGCGCCATCGGATTCATCTGAAAAGGCAGGGGATTCGGAAACGGCATCCGAGAAGGAGGATTCTTCGAAGTGATTATGCTGTTGGCGGCGCTGGCTGCGGCGGTTGAGGTCGAAACAGAGAGCATGGATGCGTTTCTGGAGGAACTTGCGGCCCGGCGCGATGCAATTCACGTGGTGCGGGCGGATATTCACCGCGAGAACACCACCCCGGATGGCATTTTCGAAGCGCAGGGCGCCATGGTGTATGCGCGGCCCCGGCGCATCGTGTTTCGGTACGAAGACCCGGTCGTAACCGATCTGTTGATCGATGACCGCCGCATCTACCGGTATGACGAAGATATGGAGCAGCTTTTGGTCGACGATTTGGACGATGATCCCGCTACCGAAGCCCTTTACCTGGGGTTCGAAAAGGATTTTGGCCGGCTTCGTGAAGCCTTTGAGCTTTCTTTTTTCATTCCCGAGACCAAAGAGGGGGCGGTCAAAGGGCTTCTCCTCAAACCCAGAAAAGAAGCAAACGGAGACGAGACCGGTCCCGCGGCGGTTTTCGAGGCTGTTTATTTGTACCTCCGCGAAGAGGATTACCTTCCCACGAGAGTTGTCGTCGTGAATGACGAAGAATCCCGCGTCGAATTGCGGATGTCAGATTATGAAGTGAATTGTCCGATCGAGCCTGAGGAGACGCAGTTCCGGGTTCCAGAGGGCACAATGATTGTCGAAAATCAAGAGGCCTATGAAGAAGCGCCGCCGGGCGGTCTTCTATTGCCGCGCGATCCAGTCATCCCCAAGGCGGTTTCGAGTCCCGAGGAGACATCTTCGCCGTGAAACGTCTCGTTCTTGCTTCTGTCTCCCCCCGACGACGCGCTTTACTGGCCGCCCTCGGACTAGATTTTGACGTGGTCACCAGTGAAGCCCCCGAGATGGAGGAAGGCTTACCCGCAGAAGATCTGGTGATTTCCAATGCGTGCGTGAAACGCGACGATGTCGTACGGCGTCTTATCAACCCTTCGCTTGTGATAGCAGCGGATACACTCGTGTTCCTCGGCAAGCAGACCTTGAGCAAGCCGGCAAACCTTGACGAGGCGCGCCAGATGCTGAAGCGGCTTTCCGGCCGAACGCATGCCGTTCTTACGGGTCTCGCGTTGATGGATACGGAAACCGAGTCGGCCGCCGAGGGGGTCGAGCGCACCGAGGTCACGTTCCGCGAGCTTTCTGATGAGGAGATCGCCCATTTTGTGCACGCCGTTCGGCCGGTAGACCGAGCCGGGGCCTATACGGTCGACGGTCCGGGTAGTCTGCTCGTAAAAGCGTATTCGGGTTGTTATCAAAACGTACTGGGCCTGCCTATTGTGCGGCTGGATATGCTCATGCGCGAATTGGGGTGTAATCTTTTCGAGTTGATGGACCACTCGCGGGCGGATTTCTTATAGTCTACGCGGGCACGTACATAAAAGCACCCGGCGGGTGAACCTGAAGCAAAACGTGTCGACATCCGCCGTGAATGGCCCTGCAAACAAGACGCAGAGCGGTTTCGAATGTAGTCCGGTCCCGCGCGGCGCGGGATGCCGGTCGTGCTCTGAAAGAAAAACGTCTGACACAAGGGCAGGCTACGTTTTCGCCTGTGAATAGAGCTTTTTCCTGTCTTGTGGCTAGGGATCGTTCACAGCCGCGTGATGGGCGGAGTTCTATTTTCGTTGGGTCTATCCGACGCTTAAGCTCTAGTAGGGTTCAGGTCCAGCGTCAAACCACACTGATAATGTCCTCTTTTGTCCACATTAGAAATGTCCTCTCATTTGGCCTTCCACAGGAAGGGCGCAATTTCAGGACATTGGGAGATGAGCGAGAAGGAACCGAAACGGAAGTCCATGTTTGACGCGGTGTTTATAGAATGGTTACCGTCCTCATTTATTGCCCGCCCATCCCCTGCCCCCTACTCTCCCGTCACCCCTGCAAAAACAGGGGTCCAGTGTGCATTCACAGGGCACCTCTCGCAAGCCCTCTGGATTCCTGCTTACGCAGGAACGACGGTGGGAACGGCGCTTCTTCCGTCTGGCACCGCGCCCGTCATGTATGCAAAGACAGAAAAAGGAAGTGAGGAGATTATACCCACATACCTCCAGCTGCGACGTGCGCTATGCGCCGACTGTGGATATGCCGGGGTGTGCCCACATTTCTTGGATAACTCGCTTAGCCCCCCAGCGCAAAGCGGACATTTCTATTTTGCGTTGACATAGGGTTCAGGTCCAGTTGACCTGTTGGGAGGCTCTGGCCTAGAATTACGTATTGTGGAGATTATTACGTGAGTACTGTTAAATTCACCGTTTTGGGCGGTGGTACGGAAATAGGCGCGAACAGTTACCTTCTGAGCGGAGCCGGTACCGACATCGTCCTTGATTGCGGTATACATCCGAAGAAAGAAGGCCGAGAGGCGTTGCCGGACCTGTCGCTTTTGACGCGGGCGCCGGATGCGGCGCTTGTCTCGCACGGGCATGTGGACCACTGCGGAGCGGTGCCGTATCTTTTGCGGCATTTCCCAGGGCTGTTCGTTTACACAACGCGCCCCACGGTGGCTATCATGGACCGTATGCTTCATAACAGCGTGGCGGTCATGGAAATGCTCGAGCGAAACGAGGGCATTCGCGATTATCCCCTTTATACTCATGAAGACGTGGGGTTCGCCCTGCGCCGGACCGACGGGCTTGAGTTGGATTACGAGTTTGCGCTTACATATCAGAGTCCCGTGCGGGCCGAGTTCCGGTCGGCTGGTCATGTGCTAGGCAGCGCGTGCATTTTACTGCGGTTTCCCGGCCACACGATGTTCTATACAGGTGATGTCTGTACATCGCATCAGGAACTGATGCGCGGCCATGACCTTCTCGAAGACGATGTCCAGGTCGACACGTTGATTTGCGAAAGTACGCGCGGGGCGGAAGAGGCCGGGACGGAGCATACGTACGAAGGAGAAATAAAGCGGTTTGCCGGAGAAGTGACGAAGGTGCTCGAGTCGGGCGGGGTCGTGCTTGTACCGGCCTTTGCCCTTGGGCGAACTCAGGAAATTCTGAATATCATCGCTCGCCTGAAGCGCTCGCGCATGATTCCGCGTGTCCCTGTATATGCTTCGGGGTTGGGACGCGCCATTTACGAGATCTATAGCGACCATCTCGATTACTTACGGCCGACCGCCGATTTGCGGCCCTTGGATGAGTTTAGGCGCGTCGGCAACGTTTGGGAGCCCGAATTTGTCGAAGCGCTGCTTGACAATCCCTGTATCATCGTGGCTACATCGGGCATGATGGTTGAAAACACTCCTTCGGCTATGATTGCTCAAGAGATGGTACGCTCGAAACGCCATGGCATCTTTTTTGTGGGCTATCTTGACCCCGATACGTTGGGATATCGTTTGCTGCATGCCAACACGGGCGACAAGATGGCGTTCGAGAACCCCGGGCGTAATGTAAAAGTCCGGCTCGATAACCGGCAGCAATTCAGTTTCAGCGCCCACGCCTCCCGACAGGACCTGCAGCAGCTAATCGAGCACGTGGACCCCAAGAACGTCGTTTTTATTCATGGGGATCCCGAGGCTGTTGAGTGGATGACCGCGAATAGTAACGGCCGGGCGCGGAAATATGCACCCGTGTTAGGGCAAACCCTCGCCCTGGAAGCGTAAGCCGTGCCGCGGCGCCGGAACCCTGTCACAGTATGGTTGCTGACTTCTCTGTGTTTGCTTTTCGGTCGTGTGACTCGTGTCTTGCCGCTTTCGTGCTCTCGTGCCTTTGGGAAGGCTTTAGCCGACGTCGCATATCATGTTGTGCCGCGTATAAAGGATGTGGGGTTTTCCAACCTCGATTTGGCTTACGGCGATGCACTATCCAAAAAAGAGAAAACACGGATACTCAAGGAGTCGGTTCGGAATGTTGGTATCGTGGCGGCGGAATTCTCGCGTATCCCATTGCTTGCGGACGATGCATTTTTTCACCGGTGGGTGCGCTTCGAAGGGATCGAACATATCCAGTCCGGAAGACCGGCTCTTTTAATCAGCGCCCATATTGGGAACTGGGAATGGTTGGCCGGGGCTTTTCGTCGACTTGAGCGCAACACGGCCGGAGTCGTTCGGCCTCTGCGTGATTCCCGTTTGAACGCGTATATCGATACGATTCGACGGTTCGATGGTGCAAGGACGATCGAAAAGGCAAAAGCAGGGGCGGAAATCCTGAAACTGTTTCGAGACGAATGGAACGTCGGTATTCTTATCGATCAGAATCCGCATGAGAGCGCTGTTCCGGTAAGATTTTTCGGGGTGGACACGTGGGGAACCGCCGCGCCGGCTATGTTTGCCGCGCGGGCTAAGGTGCCGGTGCATCCTTTGTCCATGGTGCGTCAACCGGATGGCACCTATGTTCTTCGCATCTATCCGCCGCTTGGTCTGGTTATGGAGGGAGGTTTGCGGGCGAATCTCCTGGAAAACTCGCAACGGTGTCAGGACGCCATCGAGGCGCTGGTGCGGGAGCATCCTGAACAGTGGTTGTGGATACATCGCCGTTGGAAACCTCGGCCGCGCTTCGAGCAGGAATGGGCCAGGAAGCTGGGGCAGGCCAAAAAGGAAGCGGACCGCTAGGGGCGAGATGCCGCAAGTTTCTTATAAGAGGAGATTGCCGAGATGAACGGAATTGTATTTATCAAGTGCCTATATGTATTTGCTTTGGTTGGGCTCCTGTGGGTTGGTCCGCCTGCCTTGGCCGGGACCCTATCTGTCGAGGAGTTGCCGTTGTACGAAAAGGAAGCGGTTCGGTATGAAGGCGACTGGCTGGTGAAGGCGCCGGAAGATGGCGCCGCTGTCTACCGTACCGACAATCCCGATGAAATCGTCCTCAGCAATGGCCTTATCAGCCGTGTTTTTCGTCTTTCGCCTAATGCCACGACGGTGGGCTTCGATAATCTGATTACGGACGAAGCCGTGCTCCGCGGTGTGAAGCCGGAAGCGCGGATCGGTATCGATGGTGTGAATTATGACGTCGGTGGATTGAAAGGACAGCCAAACTATGCATTTTTGCGGCCCGAGTGGATAGACGAGTTGACCGCGGACCCGTCGGCGCTGCAATTCGAAGGGTTTGAGATAAGTGAACCTGTCGAGCGCATGGCCTGGAACCGGGTGCGTCATCATGCCCCGGGAGTCGAGTGGCCTCCGAAGGGTGTGTATCTACGAATGGATTACCGCATGCCTGACGAGCAGCCGGATGGGCAGTCCGCGCCGAATATCCATGTTTCCGTGCATTACGAACTCTATGACGGTATCCCGCTTCTCAGCAAGTGGCTGACTGTCCAGAATAAGGGTAGTGAAACGGTGCGCCTCGACAGTTTCACAACCGAAATCCTGGCAGCGGTCGAGCGCGGCTCGGATGTGGATGCTTCGCACTTGCCGCTCTTGCTGCCCAATATTCATGTGGAATCCGATTATGCGTTTCAGGGCGGGACGGCCATGGGGAGCAGCCGGTTTGCCGTTCATTGGGTGCCGGACCCGGACTACAGCACGCAGGTCAACTACGCGCGCGTGACGCCGTGTCTCCTCGAAGTGCGGCCTGAAATTGGTCCAGCAGTGGACTTGGCGCCGGGAGATACGTTTGAATCGTTTCGGGCCTTCGTGATGCCTTACGACAGCTACGACCGCGAACGCAAAGGTCTTGCCCAACGACGCATGTACCGTACTATCGCCCCGTGGGTGACCGAGAATCCCCTCATGATGCATGTGCGGTACGCCGATTGGGAATCCGTGAAACGGGTTATAGACCAATGTGCGGAGGTTGGATTCGAGATGGTGATCATGACCTTCGGCAGCGGATTCAATATCGAGGACGACAGCGAGCAGTACCTTGCTGAAATGACACGCTATGCGAACTACGCGGCGAGCAAAGGCATCGAGATCGGTGGGTATTCGCTCCTGGCATCGCGAAGTATCGACGCGGAAAACGACGTGGTCATGCCCGAGGGCCAAAGCCCTACCTTCGGTCATTCGCCGTGCCTGCTGAGCGAATGGGGGATGGACTATTTTCGCAAGCTTTACCAATTCTACGACACCACCGGCATGCGTCTTCTCGAACATGACGGGTCGTATCCGGGAGATGTGTGTGCTTCGACCATGCATCCGGGTCACCGTGGGCTCGATGATTCGCGGTGGAAACAGTGGCGCAAAATCTCGGATTTTTATAAGTGGTGCCGGGGGAAAGGCGTCTATCTGAACGTTCCCGATTACTATTACCTCGCGGGTTCCAACAAATGCGGCATGGGGTACCGCGAAGTGAACTGGTCATTGCCGCGCGCTCAGCAAGTGATTCATACGCGGCAGAACATCTACGACGGTACCTGGGAGAAGACGCCTTCCATGGGCTGGATGTTCGTGCCGTTGACCGAATACCACGGGGGCGGGGCGGCTGCGACTATCGAGCCCTTGGACCAGCATCTCGACCACTACGAGCGCATGTTGATAAGCAATCTCGCGCTGGGAGTGCAGGCATGCTACCGCGGACCACGACTGTATGACACCGAACGCACAAAAGAGATGGTCGCGCGATGGGTGGGCTGGTTCAAGGAATATCGGGACATTCTCGAAAGCGACCTGGTGCATGGGCGCCGCGCCGACGCGCGGGACATCGACTGGATGCTTCATGTCAATCCAGAACTTGAGCGCAAGGGCATGCTGGTGGTGTTCAATCCCCTTGAGAGAACCGTCGAACGGACCATATCGCCAAATTTGTATTACACGGGACTGACGGAGAAGGCGCTCGTCGCGGAAGGCGACGCACCGGCGAAGGAGTATGCCCTGGACCGCGATTACAGCATCGACTTAGCCTTGTCGGTACCGCCCAAAAGCTTCAAGTGGTTCGTAATTACCGCACCGTGACAAGAAAAGATGGAGAGATACTCAAGCGCGCCCCTGCCTGTCTAGTGCCCAAAATGCCGGCGCTCTGAAGTGGCACGAGCATCCTTGCTCGTGATTTGCGGAGAATGGGGCCGCAGTGAGCGCCTTAGTGTCAGTAGTTGTTCTTCGCTTGGTTTTCGCCGCCCCTGGGAGCGCCGAGCGCCGGCTCGGCATTCTTTGCGGATTTCTCTTGGCACGGTTGCATTGCCGTGCAAAAGACAAGCTTGTCCCTTCTGGTGTGGGACCGGCCCCTTCGCCGTTCACTATTATAAGAAGCGCGAACGTGTCCGTCCGCGGTGATTTTAACGACGGGTTGGACAGCGCGTCCTCCCTTGCTGAAGCGCGGTCGGTGGCATTTTCATGATCTATGGGTGAGCCGAAGGCCTGGTTCACATCGTGGTTCCTGCGCGCGCAAGGGTGCAGACATCTTGCAGGAGACGCACCCTGTCCGTCATTCCTGCGGAAGCAGGAATCCAGAGGGCTTGCGGGATGCGTTCCTATGCCGCCCCCAGACTGGACCCCTGCTTTCGCAGGGGTGACGGGAGGCCGAGGCTTCAGGGCCTTCTGTCCCCTCCTGAGGCGGGCAAGCTCCGCTGGCGGGGGCGTAATACCGAAAGGAGATTGCACAGCCCGACGTTTTTGTTGCGGTTCTGCTGCTCTGTGATTTCCATGGCGGGTGAGCCGGGAATTTTCGAGACATTGTTTTTTTGCGTTACTTGCGCATGTCTTTGACCTTGACGACCTTGCCGGTTTTGGCGGATTTAAAGATGGCGCAGGCAATTTCGACGGCGTGGGTGGCGCTTTCGATGGTGATAGCGGGGTCGGTGTTGCGGCGTATGGCTTTCACGAGGTTCTCGACGTGCTTCGTGTGCCCGACCGAGCTGACCGCCGTTGGGTCCGACCCCACTTTGCTGGATTTCTTCTTCTTGCCATACCACTCCATCATCTGCCGGCGTTCTTTTTTGCCGCCCGCTTCGTAGTATTCGAGTTCCTCTCTTTTGGCAAACGAGCCTTTGTCGCCGTAGACAAGGAGGCGCTGGCTCTGATCGGGAATGGCACAGGTAGTGGTAACGAGGGTGCCGAGCGCGCCATTTTCGAATTTCAGAATAGCGACGGTCTGGTCCTCGGCCTCGATCTTATGCGTGAAAATGCCGGTGAAGCCACAGACACTCTCGACGGGTCCCGCGAGCCACTGGATCAGGTCAACGGTGTGGATGCCCTGGTTCATGAGGCTGCCGCCGCCGTCGAGTTTCCAGGTGCCTTTCCATGAGCCATGGGGGCCTTCGTAATAACTCTGGGCGCGGTACCACGGCAATTGGGCGTGAACGCCGATCAGTTTGCCGAGTTTCCCTTTGTCGATCGCCTTTTTCAGACGAATATTGAGGGGGTCCATGCGGGATTGGAACACGCATCCGCATTTTACACCCGTTTCCTTGACCACCTCGCGCAGTTTCTTGATACGGGCGGGAGTGATATCGACGGGCTTCTCGACGAGGAGGTGTTTGCCTGCGCGGGCTGCCATGGCGCCGTGTTTCGTATGCAATCCGCTCTCGGTGACAATGCACACTACGTCGATGTCTTTGTTCTTAAGCATATGGGCATATTTTGCATAGCCTTGGCAGCCGTACTTGTCCACCGCCTCTTTCAAGCGTGCCTCGTCATGATCACATACGGCGGCAAGGCGGGCGCCTTTGGCTTCGGTGATAGCCATGCAGTGATGCATTCCCATTCCAAGACCCAGCACGGCAAAATTGAGTTCTCTTGGCATGATCGGTCCTCTTATAGGTGTGGAGTAAGTTGACAACCGTGCCGAATCCCCGGTGGCACGCCTGTACTTCCATGATAGGATAGGGAACATGCCGTCATTCATTCAAGGCATACGAATTTTTTGTCCTTTCGGATACTTTTCTACTTGAGGCGAGGGGCAGCTTTTCGCTTATGCATTTGCGAACGCATTTTGGCGTTAAAGGCTTAAAAACGTGTTTTTACCTTCGCGGCAATTTTGATGGTGTTCAGGTTAGACGCGATGCGGTCGTAGGTAACAGCAAGCGGGCCCCGGTGTGCCGAGGCCCGCTTGCATTAGAACGTACGTGATTATTCGAGCATCCCAATCAGGTCAGGTCGCCGATATTCCCGATCAGCCACGCCCAACTGGCGCTAATGGGAAACGTTCCCGGGAACCGGATAAACTCGACGTGGCCATCCATATAGAGCACGTTGCCGCCTCCCGGTATGTGGTTGAAGTTTGAGGCAATGGTCGAGGCCGTATCGTGCATCACCGCCAGCTCGCTTTGTGCCGTCGCGCCTGCCGCCGGATTATTGATGTCCGTAATGAAGAACCGTTCGATGCCTTCACGAAGGCGGTAAATGGTCCGCCCATCGTTCATCGAAATATCTTGGTCGTAGGTCTGTGCTTTGGCGTCAAACTCGGGTTCTTCCGCCATTGTTTGGCCCAACGCCGCTAGAAATGCATCGTCGTAAATCGCAAAAGCATCTGCTGGATTTTCGGGGTATAGATTCTCATCAACACCCGGCGCCATAATAAGGTCTTTGCTTAATGCCCAGCCGTAGTAGGGGTAGGAGAGGTCGTCGAAGCGGCACGGATCGATGGGATTCTCCGGATTCTCGGCGTAGTTCCACCGCCCTTCGCGTGCGAGGTGGCCGTCTTCATCCGATGGACACACCATCACGTTGATATCGCTGAGGTACTCGGGATAGACGCTCGCGCCCCAGAGGAAGAAATGGTCGCCCGAGTTCTGCAGGGTGCAAGCGTGGTCATTATTGGGGCGCAACGGCTTGAGCATGGGATACTTTTCGCCCTTAGACTCATTGGCATACATCTTAAGCACGAGGCCGAGCTGCTTTAGGTTGTTGGCGCAGCTTGCGCGGCGCGCTGCTTCGCGTGCACGGGCCAGGGCCGGCAGCAGGATGGCTGCAAGAATTCCTATGATCGCGATTACGACGAGCAATTCGATGAGTGTGAAACCCATCCGTTTCGACATGTCAATTACCTCCTTGATTCGGGAAATTCAGAAATACGTGAATTATTGTTCTCGAGTCGGTTGCGTTTCGAGTGCGCCATGTCCTTAATTTCCAAATAATTATCCCCTTGAGACCATGATATGACCCATTACCGGGGTTGTCAAGTAATAACTTCAGTGCGAAATCACCGGATAAGCCAAACCAAATCAGAACTGGGCAAATCACGCAGCCTGGCAATACCGCTCGAACCGCTCTGAGTTTTCTGACAGAATGTAGCGCCTGTGGGTGCACGTTGTCGGAGAGGTGAGAGTCCTCTTCAGGCACG
>JAWODE010000644.1:0-2537 GCA_046483455.1 Candidatus Hydrogenedentota bacterium
CAAGCGCCCGTCTTCTTGCTGGGCCGCATAGGCTACCTGATCATTCGAGTCCAAAATGCGTGCAAGTCTCATCGTGTTGGCTCTCCTCTGTTAAAAATCCACGCTGAAAACGCTTGTATGCCTTTCTCCTGCTACTCCTTATCCACAGCGGCTAACGCCTCGGCGGCAACATCGAGTGTCGCATCCACATCCGCCTCCGAGTGGGCCGTCGAAAGGAACCAGAAATTACGTGCTGTGGTCCGAACGCCTCGCTCGTGCAGGGCCGCCCAGAAGGCTTGTCCTTTCCGGACATCCGCTTGCAGCGAGGACCGAAAGTCCACCACGGGGGCTGCACCATCCGGCATAAACGACACCTGGAAAACGGGTGGAAGGCCGCGCACCGTAAGGGCGGAACCGGTGGTCTTGGCCAAGTCGCGAAGGCCCTGCATGAGCCGCGTTCCTGAGGCATGGGCCTTTTTGAGTTCGGCGCCGTCATCCTTCACCAGCATTTCGAGCGCGGCCACGGTGCCCGCCATGCTGAGGGGGTTTGAATTGTAAGTGCCCGCGTGAACCGTTGCACCCTCCCCGAAAAGTTTGAGTATGTCCGCCCGCCCGGCTACCGCGCTGACCACCATGCCGCCGCCCATGGCTTTCGCAAAGGTTGCTAAATCGGGCGTAACCCCGAAATACTCCTGCGCTCCACCAACGGCCACACGAAAGCCGGTAATCACTTCATCGAAGATCAATACGGCCCCGTAACGGGTGCATAAATCGCGAAGTCCCTCGACAAATCCGTCGACGGGCAATACCCCGCCCCAGTTACACATCATGGGCTCGGTAATCACGGCCGCGATGTCGTCCCCCTGTTCTTTGAAGAGGTCCTCCACGAGATTCAGGTCATTCCAGGGCCGCACAATGACGTCCGCGGCGGATGCCATGGGTTGTCCAAGAGAAGAGGGCTGGAGAGATGGGTTTTCACGCGGCCCCTGCTTTTCAGGGTCCATAACACAATAATTCCAGGCGATCAGGTCGAACCACCCGTGGTAGTGGCCCTCGAACCGTAGCACCTTGTCGCGTCCCGTAAAGGCGCGCGCGGCCCGAAGCGCCGCATGGACCGCCTCGGAACCGGTGCAATTGAAACGAACCATCTCGGCACAGGGAACCATTTGGCAGATCAACTCCGCGGCTCTTACCTCGAGTCCCGTTTGGCCCGCGTAGACCAATCCTTTATCGAGACGCTCGCGCACGGCATCCAGGACCGGCTTCGGGGTATATCCAAGCAACATCGGCCCCTGGCCCAATACATAGTCGATGTATTCATTGCCGTCGACGTCATAGATGTGCGCCCCTTCCCCGCGTTCGTAGAATAAAGGCACGGGAACCGATTGCAGGCGCACATTACTGTGGATGCCTCCCGGCGTGACTTGTCTGGCCCGTTCGTATAATGTCTCGGACTTATCAAATCTCATCATGACGCTCCGTATTGAAGTTCCTCCGAATACCGGCTTACTTGACCGCTACTTCGCGGCCGCGGTCGCTCGATTCGTACGCGGCCAGCGCCGCCGCCACGGCCTGCCGCCCGTCCCATGCCGTTACCGCGGGCTCGCGGTCTTCACGCACGGCGTTTACGAGGTCCTGGAGCATTGCGGCATAGGTCTGTAGACGGTTCGGATCGAGATAGCCTTGTCCCGCCCAATCAACGGGCGGTTGCTTCGCCAGCACGTCCCAGGCGCCGTCCTCGTACGCCACCCGGGTTTCGTCGTAGGGATCCAAGTCGATCAACCCTTTCTCACAAATGATGCGCGCGGCTATCTCGCTTCTCGGAAACCCCGGTTTCGGCAATTCGAACGAACAGAAGAGGTAATGGACCGAGCCATCCTTCATCGTCACGATGGCATCGGTGGTTCCCTCGACCGGGGCGTTCGTCATGGTGCGGGTCTTTGCAAACACCGACGCGAACTCGCTCCCGGTCAGCGAACGGATAAGATCGAAATTGTGAATGCCGTGTCCTATCAGCAGCCCGACATTTTCGGGTTTCATCTGCCATTTCGGGACCACGTTTATTCCGTTCGGAACCATCTGGTAGGTGCGAATTTGCTGAACACGCCCGACGCGACCCGAAGCAATCAGCTCCCAGGCGGCGCGAAACCCCACGCGGTTGCGCTGGGTGAACATCACCGAGCATTTCAGGCCGCGTTCCCTCCCCTCATTCACAATCGCATCGCAGTCTTCGAGCGTCGTGGCCATAGGTTTATCGATGAGGACGTGTTTGCCGGCGCGAATGGCCGCGAGAGCGTTTTCCGCGTGCTGCGCATGGGGCGTGCCGACACAGACGAGGTCAACATCCTCGCTGGCTACCAGCGCCTCATAAGAATCAAAAAACGGTACCCCATATTCTTTGGCTAAATCGGGACCCCGGCTTCCGATGGCCACCCCCGCCACATGGGCCCCTTCAACCATCGTCGAAGCCACGCGGGCATAGGTATGCCCCATAAAACCCGACCCGATTAATCCAACGCCCAAATAAGCTTTTTCTTCGGTCATGATATTGTCTCCCC
>JAWODE010000649.1:0-8182 GCA_046483455.1 Candidatus Hydrogenedentota bacterium
AACAAACCCAATAGAAGCGTGAACAGAGCCATCCAACGGCCTTTTCCACGGCCCTGTAACGCGCCCGTCACAAAAAGGCCCACGACAAATGGACCGGCTAAAGATACGCCCAGCGCGTTTTCTCTTGTGCCTTTGTTCCCGATCAAAAACAGCTTGTTGAGGAAGTAACTCCAACGTCCGACAAAGGTAAACACGTAATCGAGGGCTACGCCGTGTGATCGAATCGATTGGCTGAGGAGTTCCCGGCCAGGTAGCCATTGAACCGCGCTTATCGCGAGGCCAAGCACGACCGCTCCCAGGCAAAGCGCCCCCCGCTGCGTGAGGCCCGCCATTCTTTCTTGCTTTTTCAAACCTCGAATGACGAGGCATACAAGAGCTGCCATTCCCAGCCACAGGAGCTGATACACAAAGGACTGATAATCGCCGGCAAACACCTGAAGGGCCAAAATCAGCGCGAGGCCCAGTCCCCACTTCATTCGTCCTGTCTCGATAGCCTTCGTCAGTGTAAGTACGGCGAGTGGAAACCAAGTCAACAGACGTAGCTGCCAGATACTCCCTCCGAAGCAAGGCGCCAGAAGGAATCTACTCGTCACAACAAGCAGGGCCACAGCCAACCCAGCGCTGCGGCGGTTCGTCAACGCTCGGCCGAGCAAGTAGCTCGTTAGGGCCGTCAGATACAAATGGAGCAATGCATCGGCCTTGAACGCGTTGTGAAACGGCAACAGGCCATACAACACCGTCGTCGGATAGAACGTTCCAGCGCACCCCAATGCATGGGTCGGGTAGCCTGAATACGGATTCCAGAGAGGCAAAGACCCATTTACCAAACAGCGCCCAGTGAAGACGAAATTCGGTCTTGTCACGACGAGTACATCGTCGAACCATTTCGAGAAGACGCGCGAGGTAAAGAGATACGGCGCGAAGAGAACACAGAAGACCACAAGCAGGATCAGAAAATCAATCAAATATGATTTCCGCGAAATTTCGTTGCGTTCCTTACCCGAATTAGTCATGCCCGTTCTTCTGAAGTCCCACTTCGTGAGGAAATGGCGTCGTTGTACTCTCTAAACAGCGGAAAATCCTCCATCTGCGACCGGATGCTATCACGGCGGTTTCAGACATCACAAACGCCCCACTCGTTTTCTCACGGAGGCGAATACAGAGAGGCAAACTATATGGCCCCTCTGTGCAAGACGCGAAGCGTGCCCTGTTCATTCCACACAAGCCCTACCTTGTGTTCCCAGGATAATACTTGTTTTGCGCATCATGCTGCTCGTTCGCTTTTCACTCCCTTCTTCGCGTATGCTTAGGCGGCAAAGGGCGGTCATAAGGGGGATAGAAAGACGGGTCCTGAGGAAGCGGGAATGCATTTTTCTCCCGCCCGATGGAATCCGCTCGGCCGCAGGGGCTCGCTACGGAAGATATGGGGCAAGCTTCTGCAAAAGACATCAATCTTTCTAGAAATGATGACGGCCACCGTGTGCGCATTGAGGAGACGCCATGAGTCTGAATTTGTCCCATTTTCTATTGCTGACTGCTCAGGAAAGGCCCGACAAAACGGCCGTGATACTAGACGAATACCGGTTCACGTACCAAGAGGTCTATGCGTACGCTGCGCGCATCGCCAATGTGCTTCGGGACTATGGGGTGAGGCGCGGCGATAAAGTCGCCATGATGATCCCGAATACCCCCCATTTCCCCATGATCTATTTTGGAATTCTTCTGGCGGGAGGCGTTGTTGTTCCTGTCAATTGCCTGTTGAAGGCCCATGAGATTTATTACCATTTGGAGGATTCCGATGCCAAGGTGTTCTTCGCGTGGGTCGACTTCCTTGACCAGTCGATCAAAGCCATGGAAGAGGCCTTGACGTGCCAGCATCTGGTGGTGGTGAGTTATCCCGACGATTTCGAGAAGCCCGTCATGGGCGACTCCTTTAATAAACTGACTATGCATGCTTCGTCCGAGTTCGATATGGTCGAAACAATGCCCGACGATACAGCGGTCATTCTGTACACTTCCGGAACCACAGGGCATCCGAAGGGCGCTGAGTTGACCCATTTCAACATGTTTTTCAACGCCTACTACACCCGGGAGTACATCCTGCACGCTAAACCGGAAGACGTGTCTCTCGGCGTGCTTCCCCTCTTCCACTCCTTTGGCCAGACTTGCGTACAGAATGCCACTTTCATGGCTGGAGCAACGATGACGCTCGTCCCCCGATTTGAAGCGCAAAAGGTACTGGATGTCATCCACCGTGACCGCGTGAGCATTTTAGCCATGGTTCCTACGATGTATTTCTGGCTGCTGAACGAAAAAGACAACGGCAATTACGATCTTTCCTCGATACGCATGGCGGTATCCGGGGGGTCGGCATTGCCCGTGGGCCTTTTGGACCGCTTTCAGAAGGAGTTTGGCGTACGCATACTCGAGGGTTATGGACTTTCCGAGACAAGTCCCGTTGCTTCCTTTAACACCATTGAGCGACCGAGCAAACCCGGGTCGATAGGGGTCCCCATCTGGGGCTGCGAAATGCGGCTTATGCGCAAGGACGGCACGCTCGCCGGGGTGGGGGAGGTAGGCGAAATCGTTATACGGGGCCATAATGTCATGAAGGGATACTACAAGAAACAGCTTGCCACCGAAGAAGCGTTTAGGGGCGATTGGTTTCATACCGGCGACTTGGCCTACATGGACGAGGACGGCTATTTCTTCATCGTCGACCGCAAAAAGGACGTGATCATTCGAAGCGGAATGAACGTGTACCCCCGCGAGATCGAAGAGACCCTCTACGCTCATCCCGCCGTGCTTGAGGCGGCCGTCGTGGGCATTTCCGACGAAGTGCGCGGCGAAGAGGTTAAAGCCTTCGTGGCGTTGAAGCCCAATTCCGCGGTTACGGAAAATGAGCTTAAGGAATATTGCTTCGATCGTATGGCCAAGTATAAGTGCCCAAAGAACATTGAACTTATGCAAAGCCTGCCGAAAGGACCTACCGGCAAATTACTCAAGCGTGAATTGCGCAACCGCGGTTGAGGCGTTCTCTATCCTATTGTCAATCGAAATTAGCCTTCCTCAAGGCATTACCATGTCCTATGGTACACAAACACGGCCAAATATGAACTTTGCGAGTCAAAGAAGCTGTAAAACCTGGGGGCTTCAAGTCGTTTTGCTTAAATTTGCTGATAGTATCAAACAATAAATCACCCCAAAGATGCGCCCTGGCGCTTGTGTTTGTTATACTGACTGTTAATGTCTTAAGCCCTTAATTTGTGGGATTTCAGCATGAGCGATACCGAGACGCGTCCTGACCACCCTATCCTCGAGCACATTAATGCTCCTGCGGACCTCAAACCCTTGTCTATCGATCAGCTCAACGTTCTGGCGCAAGAAATTCGGGACATGATTGTGGCCAAGGCCTCGAAGCACGGTGGCCATCTTGCCCCCCATTTGGGTGTGGTCGAGCTGACACTGGCGCTGCATTACGTTTTTGACACCGACCAAGACCGTCTCATCTGGGATGTAGGCCATCAAACTTATGCGCACAAACTGGTTACGGGCCGCCGTGAGCTGTTTCATACCATACGCCGCAAGGGTGGACTGAGTGGTTATCCGCGAAGGGACGAAAGTCCCTACGATACATTCGGGACCGGACATAGCTCCACATCTATTTCGGCCGCCCTCGGAATGGCCGTCGCGCGGGATAGGCAGAATCAAAAACATAAAGTCATTGCGGTGATTGGCGACGGTGCTTTGACGGCAGGTATGGCATACGAGGGTATGGCCCATGCCGGCCATGTTGGAACCGACATACTCGTTATTCTTAATGATAACAAGATGTCAATAGCGCCCAACGTAGGGGCGATGTCCTCGTATCTGAGCCGCTTGATCACGGCGGGCGTCTATAACCGCGCCCGTGAGGATGTCGGCATGTTTGTAAAGCGCATGCTGGGACCAAATCTGACCAAAGCGGCGCATAAACTCGAGCATTCCGTGAAGGGACTTATCACACCAGGCTCGTTATTTCAGGAATTGGGGTTCCGGTATGTAGGTCCCGCGGACGGCCACGACATCGAGACCTTGGTTGGCCTCCTCTCCAACACTAAAGATTTTCGCGGGCCGGTGCTTTTCCATTGCGTAACTCAGAAAGGCAAAGGATATCCGTACGCCGAAGAAGATCCGACGAAATACCATGGCGTCAAGGCGTTCGATATTCAGACCGGGCAGTTTCGCACCGCCAAAGCTGATGGAAAAGGGGGCCAGGTCAGAAGTTTTACCAAAGCCTTTGTCGAAACCCTAATCGAGGAAGCTCACAAGGACCCGCGCATTGTCGGCATCACCGCGGCAATGTCTCCAGGAACCGGTCTGAGCGAATTCGAGAAAGTCTTCCCTGATCGGCTGTTTGATGTCGGTATTTGTGAACAACATGCCGTTACATTTGCCGCGGGACTCGCCGCGGAAGGCCAAAAACCTGTATGTGCCATCTATTCGACTTTTTTCCAACGGTGTTTCGACCAGTTTGTGCACGACGTATGTTTGCAGAAGCTGCCGGTGGTATTTGCTCTCGATCGTTCCGGCGCGGTCGGAGAAGATAGTCCGACGCATCAGGGGACGTTCGATATTTCCTTTCTGCGGTGTGTGCCCGGGATTTCCATTCTTATCCCTCGCGACGACCTTGATCTGGCGGCTATGCTGCGCTGGGCACTCAAGCAGCAAGGTCCCGTTGTCTTGCGTTACGCTTCGGGGCAAGCGCCCACCATCGGTACCCCGGGCGAGCGGGATATCTCGAAAGGGCAAATCCTGCGCGAAGGGAAAGATGCTACTATCCTGGCGGTAGGGCCCGTTATCGGTGCGTGTCTAAGTGCTGCTGAAAAGCTTGCCGCCGTGGGCTTTTCCGTGGGCGTGGCGGATGCGCGATGGGCCAAGCCTCTCGACACCGATTTGCTTAGGAAATTGGCAGAAACTCCCATTATTACGGCCGAAGAAAACACCATCGAAGGCGGATTCGGTTCCGCGGTCATGGAATTCTTTGAGCAGCAAGGGCGCGCGCGGGATGTACTGATTCACCGGCTCGGGTTTCCGGACCGCTTCATTGAACATGCGACACGGGAGGAGCAACTCGACGAAACCGGACTAACGGCGGAAGCCATTTACCGTTCCACCAGCGCGTTCCTCAAACAACACGTCTCCGAACCGGTGAAATAGACGTTGTCGAACCACGCTGGAATCAGCTGTTCCCATATGCGGAAGGAAGCGCATCTCCCCGAAACTGCAGGTCAAGGTCTGCTGCTTCGGCGCTGCGGTCAACATGGCGCGGAGAATTACGTGTCGACTCAAAATCCTTCGAGGTGCGCGTGGGATAGTCGTTATTGAAACACGCAAGGCAGAAGGATTCTTCGGGAAGGCCTGTGGCGTTTACCATGCTCGATATGGTATTGAACGCGAGGCTTGTGACTCCGATGTATTCCTGCATCTGCTGCACCGTCATCTTCGCTGCAATTAGTTTTTCCTGGCGGGGCGTATCAATCCCGTAATAACACGAATTAACAATAGGCGGACAACTGATTCGGAAATGGACCTCTTTCACCCCGCATTTCCACAGCAGTTTGATGATCTTGCGCGCAGTGGTTCCCCGCACAATCGAGTCGTCTACCAGAACGATGCGTTTTCCCTCAATAGCGCTACGGGCAGGATTCAGCTTGATCTTGACGCCGAAATCGCGGATTCGCTGATCGGGCTCGATGAACGTGCGTCCCACATAATGATTTCGTATAAGCCCCATATCGAACGGAATTCCCGACTCATGCGAATACCCGAGGGCCGCCTGGTTGGATGAGTCCGGCACCGCCATCACTAGGTCGGCCTCCACCGGTTGAATTTTGGCCAGATTGCGTCCCAACTGCTTACGGACGTCATCCACGTGCTTTCCGAAAATCACGCTGTCGGGGCGGGCCACATATACAAATTCGAATATGCAGGATTGGCGCTTTGCCCGGGGGAACGGTTTGAAGGATTCTAATCCTTCGCGTGTGATAACCAGGACCTCGCCGGGCTCGATCTCGCGCACCCACTCGGCGTCTATGATGTCTAATGCACACGTTTCGCTGGCCAGGATATAAGCGCCGCCAAGCCGGCCCAGCCATAAGGGCCTGAATCCAGACGGATCGCGTGCAGCCACCAATTCCTCGCCGTTGCTGGCCAGGATTGAGTAGGCGCCGACTACGCGTTTCAATGCGTCGATAACGCTGTCCGCGAAACGCTTTTTTTTCGACCGCGCAATAAGGTGAATGATCACGCCGGTGTCTGTGGTGGAATGGAATATCGCCCCCTGGTCTTCCAGTTTTTCACGCAAATGCGCCGCATTCACCAAATTGCCGTTGTGGCAGACCGCCATCGAGCCCCGTGCATAATCCGCCACGAGCGGCTGCACATTCTTCAATTCACTTGTGCCAAATGTTGAATACCGCACGTGGCCAATCGCGACGTCTCCCGTGAGGTTTGCCAAGCGGTGCGGCTTAAAGACGTCCGAAACCAGTCCCACACCCCGGTGAGCGCGAAGGGTTTCGCCATCATAACTGACAATGCCCGCCCCTTCCTGGCCCCGGTGCTGAAGGGCATACAATCCCAAATACGTTAGCGTTGTTGCTTCAGGATTGCCATAGACGCCAAAGACACCGCATTCATGGCCCGGCGCCTCTCTCAGGTCCTTTTCGGGACTCTTCTCCTCGTCATCGTCACACGTAAATTCCGCCATCTCAGAAATCGTTCCTGCCGGTTAGTCTTTGGTAGGCTTCCACATATTTCTCGCGCGTTTTTGCGATAACATCGTCCGGCAATGCAGGAGGCGGGGAATTCTTATCCCACCCTGTAGCCTCGAGCCAATCCCGCACAAACTGCTTATCATAGCTGGGTTGGCTCCGTCCCGGCTCATATTGGTCGGCCGGCCAGTATCGCGAGGAATCCGGCGTCAATACTTCATCGGCCAGCATCAAATCGCCGTTAAAGAGACCGAATTCGAATTTGGTGTCGCACAAAATGATGCCTTTGGATTCGGCAACCGAGCACGCGTGCTCATAGAGCTCGATTGCTTTAGCCGCGGCAGCTTCGGCCCAATCCTTACCGATAACTTCCCCCGCCTTTTCTGGAGAGATGTTGATGTCATGGCCGTCGCTTGCTTTGGTTGCCGGCGTGAATAGGGGCGCATCCAACTTACTGGATTCCTGTAACCCTTTCGGCAACGGAATACCGCAAACGGTCCCCTTTTCACGATATTCTTTCCAGCCGCTCCCTGCAAGATATCCCCGCACGACGAATTCGATCGGAAACATCTCGCACTTGTGTACCAGCATCGAGCGTCCCTCGAGCTGCTCCGGGTACGCGTGGAATTCCTTGGGGAAATCCTTTAAGTCGCTGGAAATAAGGTGGTTGCGGCATATATCACGCGTAATGTCAAACCAATACAGAGACATCTGAGTGAGAATCTTACCTTTGTCGGGTATCCCAACCGGATTTACCCAATCAAAAGCCGAAATGCGGTCCGTCGCGACAATGAGCAAATTTTCGCCCACGTCATAAATATCTCGGACTTTCCCGCGAGAGACGGGCTCCTTACCCGGTAAATGTGTTTCACAGAGTGCTTCCGTCATAAAACTCTCCTTCCCACCCTAAAGTTTGCCCTCGCCCAAAAAAGACCGTTCCGCATGCATTTTCACGTAAAGCAGCGGTATTGGACATACTGACATAACACAAACGATCATTCTGAAGAGATGCCAATGCTGATGTAGTGTCAGCCTCAGACTATCCTTGCGGGAACTTGCCCGTTTCCTGCCTATGTCCACGGGAATCATACGTATAAGCACTCTGCTTGTCAACGGGAAAGTATGGCAAAACTGCAATCTAGGTTAGCGAAATATGTGGATCGTATTCGGGTTATGCGGTATTTCACCAACTTCAAAACTATTTTCTGAGGCGCGACGCTCGTTGTATGGTCATTCTGATTGTTTTCGCATTTTTTTCAATCCTAATGTCTTCCCCACTGTGAACAAAATAATTGATTGACAAAACATCGTCGATCGTGGAATAGTTAGAGGAGAGAACGGGGTCCATGGTACAAACAGGTCGATCCCTGCGGGATATGCGGGGTTTTAAATGAAGGAATGCAAGCCGTAGTGGGTACGTGCTATTTAGG
>JAWODE010000661.1:0-3165 GCA_046483455.1 Candidatus Hydrogenedentota bacterium
GCCCGAAACGGCAAGGGCCGTCGGTACTCAGCATAAAATAGACCGTGATCTCGCCGGGAGGCCTGTCCCGCAAATAGCGGACGAGCGAGCCGACGGTCGTCTGAAGAGGCAAGCATTCTTTACACGTCGAGTGTGCGCGACCGAGCTTGAGAGTTTCCTCGTCAGCACACGGCAGGGGTTCGGCCCGTACCCCACGCCTTCCGAAAGCGCCGGCAACCAAGGCCGTTCCGTAGCGTCCCATAGCGGGGACGATAACCTTTACACGCGGGTTGTTAAGCAGAACCCACTCGCCCGAAGCGCAACGCACGCCGGCTTCCTCGTTGCGGTATTCCACAGTGGCCCCTCGGTAGGGTTCGCCATGAGCTTTGGCCTTCTGTTTCGGTTGTTCCTCCATATGTCGAAAATACTGAACGATGTCAAGAAAAGCTTCGACGCGGGTTTCGATGCCGGCGTCGGCGGTGTGATTGTCCAATTCCAATGTGAGGGAAGGTTTGCGCTCCATTATGTCGCGGAAATAGGTAATGAGAAAAGAGTCAGGGCCACAGGAGAAATTGGTGATGTATGCGCCAAACAGTTGTGGATGGTGCTTGACGTATCGGGCGGCGCGCAACAGGCTACGCCCCATTCCCCAATACATGTTGTGGTCATTGGGCAAGGGTTCGCTCTCGCAGGGAAGCGCTTCAAAGGGGAAAATGCAAGCCCCCCTCGTGGCAAACTTCGCCGGAATGCCTTTGTTGGCCTCCGAGGCGAAACTGTTGTAAGGACGTCCGAACAAGACGATTCCCGTCAGTGAAGGGTCTTCTTGGAGACGCACCAAAGCTTCTCGGCCCAGGGCAGCCACGTCGGCACGAAACGTTTGTTGATCCGCCCACGCAGCCTCAGCCGCCTCACGGGTTTCTTTGGGACCGCGTCCCAACGCCGCACCTACCTTTTCCAATGCAGACAGATTCGGTTCCAGACCGTTCGAGAAATCGAGAAACGGCCGAAGCGTTCGGGGGGATGCCAACTCAGGAAAAGTCGTCGGTAGGTAGTATGCTTCCCCCTGCACAAAGACACACGTGCAAGCCTGTTCCTCTTCCGTGATTCCCTGAATGCCGCCGAGATGCGGCAGAAATACATAATCGGGTTTGAGTTTTAAGAGACTGGCGATGTAACCGTGGGCGAGCTCGGCGGGAAAACAAAAGGCCGCTCCCTGTTGATCAATACCGTCTGGGTCCAATTCATGGGGCACCACGACCCGAAACCCCAATTCCCCGAAAAACCGCGTATAAAACGGCAAGTAGCTATGCGTCATGAAGGAACGGTTCAGGCCTATGGTCGGGCGCGTATCTTCCGCATCGTCAGCTTTCAGGTCCCGAAATAGCCGGCGCTCACGTTGCGCAACCAGATTCAGACTCCCGGCGTCGATGTCTTTGTTTCGGAACTGATTATCGTAACGGTTGCAGACACCCCCAAATGGAAACACCTGGCCATCGATTTCCAGACGGGCGATTTCGCAGCCGAGGTCACAGCCCTCGCTGCCCCCTTTGCAGATGAACGGCTCGAGATAAGTCACTTCCCGACCGGCCAATTCATCAAGATCGAAAGCTTTTGCTTCGAGCAGGCCGTCTTTGACGCGGCGCTCGACCTCCAAGGCCACGCCGAAAGCCCCGATCAGCCCGGGTTCCGGCGGCACGATGATTTCTTTCCCCGTAAGAGCCGCCATCGCCACAGGCACCGCTTCGTTGTAACATACCCCGCCCTGCATGAAGACCTTGTTGCCGACGGGGCGGTTGCCCTTCACGCGATTGGTGTAGTTCATGCAGATCGAGTAGACCAGCCCCGCCACAATGTCGGCGAGAGGCAAGCCTTCTTGCGCGGCGCCCTTGATATCGGAGCCGATAAAGGCGGCGCATTGGTCGTTGAAATTCGGCGGCGCTGTTCCCTCGAACGCCGTACGGGCGATTTCTGTGACGGGAATCCCGAGGCTTTCCTTGGCGGACTCTTCGAGAAACGAGCCTGTCCCGGCGCTGCATGCTTCATTCATCGCGTAGTCGCTCGGTACGCCGTTGGTGATGTAGGTGTACTTGGCGTCTTGACCGCCGATTTCGAAGACCGTGTTTACTTCAGGATCGAAATACAGAGCGCCAGTGGCATGAGCGATGATCTCGTTGATGACCCCATCGGTCATGCCATGCAATCCGGCGATTTGGCGTCCGGAACCGGTGACGCCAAGGCCGGCAATTTCAATCGGAACGTAAAGCTGTCTTGCAAGGCTGGCATACACCTGGCGGGACGCACCGACGGGGTCCCCATTCGTCCGAAGATACTCGGCTGCCAGAATAGCTTTATCGCGTCGGCGCATTACGACGCCCTTGGTCGTGGTCGATCCAACATCGAGACCCACAATGCATGCGTCGCCGCTCTCAGCACGCCCCCGGGGATAATGCTTAAACTGAACCATGTCTTTCGAGACGTTTAATGGCTTAAGGAAAGTAAAGGCGGACTTCCGCTCCCGGAAAACACTTCCACGCCCTGAAAAGCCTTTCACGTCATGGTCCAAAGCCCATAATCCCGCGCCCAAGGCCTCGAACCACGGAGCCGAATCGGGGATATAGAGGTCGTCAATTCTTTCTCGGAGGTAATGGACCATCGAGGCATTTTTGCTACACCCCCCGACCAGAATTGCGGACGTTTTTGGAAGCTTTTTCAACAATTCAATGATTTTTCCAGCCAACATACGCGAGAGACCGGCCACAACCTCCGCCTTCGGGATACCCTTATTCAAGGCGTGGGTGCAATCGCTCTTGCAAAATACCGAACACCGCCCCGAGACCTTGTGATAGGTTTCGGGCTGCGGCATACGCTCGACCTCCTCGAGCGAGATATCCATCCGGCCGAGCTGCTGAAGAAAAAACTCGCCGGTACCGGAAGCACACTTATTGCCTGTGTAAATGGATTGGATGCGGTTGTCGTGATCAAGATGATAGACCATAAAGGTCTCGCCACCTGCACTGATCACGACTCGATAGGGATGTGCGCCACGAAACGTATGAGACACGGCATGCTCAATGGCTTCAGGCTCGGAAATCGTGGATAAATTCAAATAACGCCGGAACTTCCGACCAGTCGCCGCGATGTGCAGGTGCTCCAAGTCATCAACGTCCCCAAGCATCTCACGCAACG
>JAWODE010000671.1:0-3605 GCA_046483455.1 Candidatus Hydrogenedentota bacterium
GCATGGCGGGACTCACCCCCACCAGATACGAAGCCTCTGCATCCGCCTTGCCCGACCAGGGACGCCGCAGTACCCGTTGCTCGGGACCGCTGGCCAGCGAGCGTCGCAATACCGCCCGGACATCGTTGAGATTGAATGGCTTCGGGATAAAGTCGGCCGCGCCGCGCCGTACACACTCGATAATTGCTTTGGGCTCCGATTCGAGGGATATGCAGACCACCTTGGGTTTCGAGGGCGCTTCGAGAATCGTGGTCAGCACCTCTGGCGTCAGGCCGGCCTCGGGGAGAATTTCCATAATCACGGCTTGCACAGGCTCGGCATACACTAGCCCGAGCGCGTCGCCCGACGTGCTTACCGCGCGCACGTCATAGCCCGAGCGTTTAAGCCCCTTTTCCATGGCCCAGCGGACTCCGGGATCGGTGTCGAGAACGACTATAATACCGGCGGGGCTTTGACCCTCTTGTTCGGCCGAAATTGGGGCACTGCCGTGCTTCACCGCAGCACCTCCCGCTCGGGGGTCAACCGGGTCGCGTTCCGCGGCAAGATAATGCGCAGTCGTACCTGGCGGTTTTCGTCTACTTCGAGGGTGAGATTGCCGCCGCAGCTATGAACGGTTCGTTCCGCGAGTTGCAGGCCGGGATTGTGCGTTTCTTTCATTGCCAGAGGAGAAGTAAACGCTCCCCGGTTCTGCAGGGGAGAGGAAGAAGCTCCTTCGTACGCCATTTCGAAGGCCACGTGCTCACCCCCGGCTTCTTTTAAGGCCAATACAATTTCGGCCCCTGCGTCTACCACGCGCAACGCGTCAAGGATAAGATCCAGGAACGTCCGGGCCAGCGTCGTGCCGTTGAGCAAGATGCATTCGCTGTCGGTTTCAAACAACCGGTTAATCGTGACTCTGCGGTTCTGAATGGCGACCGCCAGCACATCGAGCGCGCGGTCGATGAATTCATCGAGACGCACCGTTTCGACGGACCCTTCCCGCAGAAGCGAGAGTTTGCGAAATTCCTGCGTTTGACGGTGGAGTTTTTCCACGTTTTTCAAAATGATGGCGATCCCTTCGGCGGCTTCCGGCGAAATAACCGTTTCCTGCACAATGTCGGCCGCCGTGCGGATAGCGGTTAACGGTTGAATGAAGTTGCGCGTCACCTCGATCCCGATGTTTCCTAAGCTGGCATGATGCGCCACATGAAGAAGCAGTTTGGCTTGTTCCCACTCGAATACGAGAAACCGGGCGCACGTATCGAGAAATTCCCGGTCGCCTTGCAAGTTTCCGAAGCCGGGGTCCGTGTAAAATCCGACGATGTAACGCATCGCGCTCTGCTGCTGTTGCGAGAACACAAAGGGGCGCAGGCCCATTTTCCCGACGTCGGTGTTGCGCTCGAGCCAGCTTTCGAGTATGAGTTCCGGCTCCGCCTCAAGAAGAAGCACGCCCGTTTCTTCCAAGTCGAAATCGCTGCTTGTACCAATGAATTCCGTTTCTTCCCGGGTGTTCCGGTACGTGCCGACGAGACGCTCGCCCGTCACGTCGCACACCACGACCGCACGCAGGGGAATATGTTCTCCCAATTCCGTAAACATGCCCCGAAGCAACGCTTCTTCGCTGAAATACCCGGACGCGAACCGGCTCAGGCGCAAAAGCGCCTGTAGACGGGTATTGCTGCGTTCGCAGGCTGAAGCATATTGGCGGATGTCTTCGGTTGCTTCTTCCACCCGCCCCCGCAACTGCTCGCGCTCCTCGAGGAGCAGCTCGAACAACTCACCGCGCTCCCGTACGACCGAATGATGCGACATCGCCCGCGTCAAAGTGGCTTTGAGGGTGGCGGCATCGATGGGTTTGACCAGGTAATCAAATGCCCCCTCGCGCATCGTGTCGATAACCGTTTCAGGTTGGCGCGCCCCCGTCAGCACAATGGGCACCACGCAGGGATCCGCCTTTGCGAATTCACTGATCAGCGTGAGGCCATTCCCGTCCGGAAGCCCTAAATCGATGAGCGCACAGGCAAACGCATCCTTCTGAAACAAGGCCCGGCCATCTGCCAGCGACCCTCCCGTAACACACTCATATTCCCATTTGCGCAGCACTTCCTCGAGAAACGCTAACTGGGTGGGTTCGTCTTCGATGACGAGTATGCCCGGTTTCTGTGTTTCCCTCACCTGCACTTCACAGTTCCGCCTTCCAAGTAACGGTTGGGGCGCCCCATTTTTATTGATACAATCGAGTATGCTACCCAAGTGAAACAATCTTGTCAAGAAATTTTTCCCGAGAAAGCATGGTGGGAGTCACTATAATGCGTTAAAAGTTGTCAAATGTGACAACGTTCCGCTCAATAAGGGTAATCGTTTGGAGGGTGCATCCCATGCATTTCCCTCCTGAAGTATAGGTCTCTTAAGGAGTTAGTGAGAAAAGCTTCATTTTGTTTTCCTTGGCATACATTTTGCTATTCTCACGACAGGAGGAGGAGTACCTGCCGTGGAAGATACGAAAGAGCTTAAAGCTGCTATAGAAGATCTTCAAGCCCGTCTTCAGGAAGAGGTAAACATGCGCACCGAGTTGGAACGGCGGTGCCGTGTGTTGGAGAAACTCGCCTATCGAGACCCATCGACGGGGTTGCGCACCGAAAACTATCTTCATGCGCGGGTGCGTGAGGAGGTCGACCGTTCCATCCGTTATCCTTCGGCAGTCACGTTGCTCACGTTTTGCTCCCCTCAGGCGGAACCCGAGGCCGTAACGCAGTTGGGCTTGCGCCTTAGCGATGATGTGCGCACCACGGACCAGGTTTTCAGTTTGAGCGAGGGGGGGCTGGCCATTCTTCTAGTGGAAACCCCCGAAGAGGGCGCCCATAAAGTGCTCCAACGGTTGTCCGCCGAGTTGGAACAGTTTCTCGAGAGTTTTGGGTATTCCCTGACGAGTTTCCCGGTAGACGCGAATCTGGCGGAAGATTTTCTGAATCTCGCCATGGAGCGGCATAATAAGGTCACGCATCAAATGTATTCGACCAATAACAGCGCCTCGAACTCGGCAAGTTCCACCGTTCACTGATTGATTGCCTTCGGAGAACCCTTGCGCTGATTTCTGCTTTTTGCACGCCAAAGCCGCGGTATTCTATTTGGGACGATTTTCCTCGCCGGCGCATTTCTGCTACGATGCTTCTCGTTGAAAACACTCCGCGCGCAATACTGTTTGGCAATGTGTTGGAGCGCTTTGTGCGAGGGCCGTCTAGCGGCGAGCCGCGCGGCTAGTCCATGTCCGGATTTCTCCAGCGCACCGTCTTCTATATAAGGATTTTCATACCCATGAAAGCGATCAAATGGTTTGGACCTCAGGATATGCGGGTTGTCGAGCTCGAGAAACCGGCGCCGTTGCCCCACGAAGCCCTGATTCGCATCGAGTCAACGGGGGTGTGCGGTTCCGACATGCACTATTTCGCCGAGGGACGTATCGGGTCGACCGTCATTACCGACCCGCTGATTCTGGGCCATGAATACGCCGGAATCGTCGAGTCGGTGGGGTCGGAGGCAGACCCGTCGCTGGTAGGGCGGCGCGTTGCCGTCGAGCCCGGCATCCCCTGCTTGAAATGCGAATGGTGCCGGAGTGGCCACTACAA
>JAWODE010000288.1:0-10703 GCA_046483455.1 Candidatus Hydrogenedentota bacterium
CCGGGTGAGTTGGCTTATATTCCAGACTTCCGGTGTTTCTATATCGGGCATGGGTCGATTGTACCTGATTTGGGCCGGGGCGGAAAACCAAAGGCTCCGGCCTTCGACCCGGCGCGGTGGGGAAACCCTTGTATAGCCCCCCGCCAGGCCTTTTTGACACCTGCCGCGGACAACCCTAAGATCACACGCACAGCATGGAATCGGATAAATATGTGCAAGAGGACCGACATGAAGAACACGCTCGAATTCGCAAAACCGACCCGGCGCGCATTTCTGCGAACCGTCGCGGGAGCCGCCGTTGTGCCTGCCTTCGTGCCGTCGGCCGTTCTTGGAGCTGAGCGCCCCGCCCCGAGCGAACGCATCGGCATCGGGGTCATCGGACTGGGCTCGCGCGGGTTCAATTTGCTTCGCAATTTTCTCCGCGAGCCCGACGCGCAAATTGTCGCTCTTTGCGACGTCGATTCAAAGCACTATCGCCACAATCCCTGGGGCGAGGGTCGGCCCTTTGGCCTCGAACCCGCCCGCGCGACCGTCGAGGAATACTACACGCGGCGCGGAGATGCCAAAGCCAGTGTTAGTGTTTACCGCGATTATCGCGAATTGCTGGCGCATGAGAGCGTGGACGCCGTCGTGATCGCGACTCCCGACCACTGGCACGCCCTCTGCACGCTCGAAGCGCTTCGGCTGGGCAAGGACGTCTTTTGCGAGAAACCGTTGACGCACCTGTTTCACGAAGGGCAGCTTGTTTACCGTGAGGCCGCAAGGCGCAACGCCGTGTTCCAGGTCGGGTCTCAGCAACGCTCGGATGAACGGTTCCGCCGCGCCGTCGAACTGGTGCAAAACGGCCATCTCGGGAAAATGCTTCGTGTCGAAGTCGGGCTCGCGACGGGATACGGCGAGCCTATGGGCGATAGCACCGTAAAAGACCCGCCCGCCCACCTCGATTACGATTTCTGGTGCGGGCCGAGCGTAGTCCTGCCGTATATGCGCGCGCGGCATCATCGCTGGTGGCGCGGCCATCTCGCGTATGGCGGCGGCGTACTTATGGATTGGATCGGCCATCACAATGACATCGCCCATTGGGCACTGGGCATGGACCAACGCGGGCCTTCGCGCGTCGAGGCCGTCGGCTGGACCTATCCCGACACGGATGTCTACAACACGCCCGAGAATTACGAAATTCGGTGCGAATATTCGGACGGCATCTCGAGCGTTATCTCGAACAAGAACCGAATAGGCCTTAAACTCATCGGCGAAGACGGCTGGGTATACGTTGATCGCGGCGTTATCGAGGCCTCTGACGAACGGTGGGCCGAAAAGCCGTTCGATCCGGGACCTGTTAAAGCTTACATATCCAAGGGGCACACCAGGAATTTCCTCGATTGCGTGAAATCGCGCCAACCCTGCGTCGCTCCCCCCGAAACGGCCCACCGCTCCATTACGCCCGGCTACCTGGGCTACGTTTCGGACGCTCTGGGCCGCCCCCTCGATTGGGACCCCGAAAACGAACGCGTCATGAACGACGACGAGGCCGATACACTCCTCAAAACCGTTGATTACCGCGAGCCCTGGAAATTGGGGGGCTAACATTTCTTTCCAACTCAGCTACAGCTGAGTTGGAAAGAAATGCGCAGACTTGGGTTGTGAAGACAGCACCTGTTTTTTCTGCGAACAGACTTTTTTGGGATATTTCACAGTAGCCTGCGGCGTTCGAAAACCGCAATCTACTCATGCAAAACCGTTTGCGTAAGGCTCGGATACTCGCTAGTTGAATACTGTGAAATATCCGGGCTAAACGCAGCAGCCCGGCGATATTCCTGTTGCCATAAGGAGAAACGATGCAAATCATCATCTTGGTTGCCTGTTTTGTTTCCGCCGCCGCGGAGGAAGCGCCGCTGGATTACACCATCACGTTGGAGACGACGTTTAGGGCTCCGGTGGATGCGCAGGGGTGGTTCCAGCCGCGGCCGGTGGCGATTCCGTCCGATGATGGCGGTGTGCGGGAAATCGCGATGACCGTCCAGAAAATTCTGGGGTCGGACTTTTTCACCGGACTGTATGTGACGAAGCGCGAGGGCATGGATGGGCCGTGGACGGAGCCGGTGGCGCTCGAGGCGCTGGGGTGGCGCGAGGCGGAGGAACAAGGCCTCACGACGGGCATCTGCGATTTTACGTGGGGATGGCATGCCCCCACCGGCAAGGCGATCGGCATCGGCCATACCGCCAAACACGACGGGAAAAAGTTCGCGGGATACGGCAACCGCCGTGACACCGTCTATTCCGTCTACGACCCCGCCGAGGACACGTGGAGCCCCTGGACCGTCCTTGAATTTCCCAAAACGGACAAGGATAAATACTTCTTTAATGGCGTCCACGGGCAGTGGCTCGTCGAACCGGGCGGGTCGTTACTGGTCCCCGTGTATTACGTCGGCCCGAACCAGAAATTTGTGGCCAAAGGAATGATCGCGCGGTTGGCCTTTGACGGCAGGAAATTGACGTTCGTCGAGCGCGGGCCGGATTTGGTGCTCGACATCCCCCGCGGCCTGTACGAAAAATCAATCACGTTCTACGACGGCAAGTACTTTATGACCATGCGAAACGATCAGAAAGGCTATGTGGCGGTGAGCGAGGACGGCCTTTCGTTCAGCACAATCAGGCCGTGGACCTTTGACGACGGCTCGGACCTCGGCAGCTACAACACCCAGCAGAAATGGGTGACCCATTCCGACGGCCTGTTCCTGGTGTATACGCGGCGCGGTGCGAACAACGATCACATCGTCCGCCACCGCGCGCCGCTGTTCATCGCGCGGGTGGATACCGAACGCCTCTGCGTAGTACGCGACACCGAGCGCATCCTCGTGCCCGAACGCGGGAAAGCCCTCGGCAACTTCGATGCAACCGCTATCAATCCCCACGAAACCTGGGTGACCGTGGCCGGCGGCGACGCTTACTGCGCCCGTATCAAATGGAACCGCCCGAACCGCCTCGCAGCCCGCGTAAACGGGTGATTAAGGCGGCACCCTTCCCACCCCCGCGAGGACAAGCCGGGCAGTAACTCTGCGGTCGATCAAAGAGGTCAGATCAGTCGGACAGGTCGGACGGATTAGACGGGTTAGGGGAATAATGGCGAGCTGCTTGGAAGTCGGTCGCGGGCGTGCCGCTGCGATTGACTGCGAAAGGGTCTCGTGGTATGCTGATTTGTCAAGAATTCCCTGGAAAGGCAAGTCCTTGGGGGCGGCATGTACGAGACCTTTTACGGGCTGCGTGAAAAACCGTTCAATCTGACCCCTGACCCGCGGTTTCTGTACCTGAGCGAGATGCACAAAGAAGCGTTTGCGCATCTCATTTTCGGGATCCGGAACCGCGTCGGGTTCATCATGGTTACGGGCGAAATCGGTACCGGCAAGACGACCATCTGCCGATCGCTCCTGGGTCAACTGGACCAGGACGTCGAGTTGGCGTTCATCTTTAACCCCTGTCTGTCGCCCGAGGAATTGCTGCGCAAGATCAATGAGGACTTCGGGATACGGTCGCGGGCCATCTCGGTGAAGGGCCTGATCGACGAACTCAATACCTACCTTCTCGACCGCCATTCGAAAAGCAAGAATTGCGTACTGGTGATCGACGAGGCCCAAAACCTCACCCCGCCGGTGCTCGAACAAATCCGGTTGCTGTCCAATCTCGAAACCGAGCGCCAGAAACTCCTTCAGATCGTGCTCATCGGGCAACCGGAATTGGCCGAGCAGCTCGAATTGCCTGAGTTGCGCCAGCTCAACCAGCGGATCACGGCCCGCTATCATCTCAAGCCCTTGGGCGAAAAAGAAACCATGCAATACATCGCGTACCGTCTGCGGATCGCGGGGGGTATGCGCAAGGTGCATTTCACGCGGGGCGCTATCAAGAGCATTTTCCGTCACTCGAAAGGTACGCCACGGGTCATCAATGCCATATGTGACCGGGCTTTGCTTATTGGATATTCCAAAGAGACGCGCGATATCACCCGCCGAATTGTGAAACAGGCCGCGCGTGAAATCCGGGGCGAGCGGGTGCGGGCGAAGAAGAAACCGGGCTTTCTCAGCCGGTATGCGCCAACGCCTCGCGTGGCCGCCATCGCGGCGCTTATTGTGCTGGTGGGACTGTTCATTGTTTCGCCTCTGGCCGATCGTCTGGACGTTCTGGTGGCGTTTCTAAACCGGCCGCCTTCGCCGTCCTCCACAGCTCAGCCTTTGCCGGCAGACACTTCGACCGAAACGCCGGAACCCGCCACGGAGGGAGATCGCGTGGCCGCGGAAACACCAGAGCCTGCTCCGGAGGAGTCCGAGGACTCGCCTGAAGCGGTTGGCCAGCGTGAAGACTCTGACGTGTCGGACATTTCTGACGCGTCCGAAGGGTCTGAAGAGCCCGAAAAGTCCGAAGAAACCGAGAAAGTCCCTCCCGAGTCAGAGTCTGTCTCGGAACCCGAGCCCGAACCCGTTTCGGAATCGGAGTCAGACGCAACCCCCGAATCTGAGACGGTTGTGGCAAAATCCGAAGCACGGGAGCCGGTTACTCCGCCGGCACCCCGAAAAGCGGGCGTTGATGAAAAAGCCGGTGCAGAGACCGGCTCAGACGCGCCCGAATCGGCGAAACAGGCTCCCAAACAGCAAAGCGGCGTCTTTGATGCGATCGCGCTGGTGGCGTCGGTCGTTCCCCAGGATGAGCCGTCCGCGAAGGCTTCGGACAAGGCCGAGACCACCGAGGACGTCGGTGTATCCTCGGATAGCGTCGTGGAGCAGGATGCGGAGCCACCGACCGAAGCAGAAGTGTCTGCGCCGGACGAAACACCTTCCTCGGACACTTCCGCTAAGCCGGCGGACGAGGAAGATGACGCCGCTGCCACCAGATTAGCACAGGAGGCAACGTCCGAAGAACCGGTTGCACCTAAAAAAACGATTGAGGTAGAGAATTTTGCCGCGGTTCTTCAAGAATTGGACCCGGCCGACGCGTTGAAGACTGCCGGGGCAAGTCTGTTGCGGGCGTGGGACATGGCGCTGCTGAGCGACGTTCCCGCAGGGCAGAAGGTCGCTCAGCTTGCCGAGTTCGCATCTGCGTACGGATTCGCGGTTCAAGAGCTTTCACCGAGCCTCGTCGAGTTGGAAGCGTTGAATCTTCCCGCGTTTGTGCGAGTGCGAGCGGGAGAGAAACTCCTATGGCTGGCCGTCGTTGGCATGGATGACGAACATGTGCGTTGTTCGACCGCCAACGGGACGGTGGCTATTGTACCCCGCGACGAATTTGCGAAGGTCTATCTTGCGGAAGCGGTGGTGCCGTGGCGCGATCCGGCGCCGGGCGCGGAGGTGTTGAAGCCCGATATGGAAGGGGACCACGTCCGAGCCCTTCAGCATCGTCTCCAACAGCTCGGTTTATATGAAGGCGAGTTGACGGGCGTTTATGACGCCGCGACCGCCCAGGCCGTAACCCGACTTCAATCGGAAACGGCATTGAAGAAGGACGCGAAAGCGGGCCGGCAGGTGCGCATGGTGTTGTGCAGTTGGCTCGACGATTTTCCCACACCCGGCTTGCATACGAACGGCGCGCGGAATCCGGTGCAGACGGCCGGCAAGGCCGAACCCTCCACTGTCCCCGCAGGCACGACGCCCGCCGCACCGTCGGAAACATCCTCTGTTGCTCCCGAGACGGAGCGTGAAGAGGGAGCCGAGGTTGCGTCTGGACCACAGCCGGACTCGGATACCCCGAACGAAGCCGTCGCGGTCTCGGAACAGCCATCCGAGATTGCACCGGACGCTATGTCGGAAAAAGAGAATGCAGCGGAGGCGCCTGTTCGAGCCGCTTCGCAGGAAACGCTCGACGAGGTTACGGAGGACGTGGCGGCTGATACGGAGCCGGAAGAGCCGGTCGAGGGCCCTGAGGAGCCGGCGCCGCTAATGACCGTAGTCGAATTGCCCGAAGATGTGGGACCAGCGCCATCTCCCCCATCCCGTGATGTTGAGGCCCTTTTGACGGAGGAGGTGCATGGGGAAGAGACGCGGAAGACCGGGAAGGAAGTTACTGATCCGCTATACACGGGGGCGCCGCTTGTGCCGCACCGCACCGATGAGGCCGAGGGGGCGAGTGGGGAAGACGAATGAGTTCGATTCTCGACGCACTCAATAAGGCGGAAGAGGAACGCACCGCCGCCGAAGAAGCTCTGGTGCGGGGCTTCGAGGACCTCGATATCGAGGGCGAGCTGACCGGACGTTCCCCATCGAATGACGGGCACCAACATGGCGTCGCAATGACCCCGCTCAAAGTGGTCGGGTTGAGCATGGGGTTGATAGCGGTTATCGCGTTGGTATCGGGCGCGGCGGCGATGGTCGTGCTTCATCTCGGCGACGAACCGGGGCCGCTGCCTGCAGAGCCGACTTCCGTCAATCCGGAACCGCAGGTGGCGACCGGCGCGCCCACTGGGGCGAGCGCTGAAACGCGGACCCTCGTGCGCCCCGCTCTTTCAACAATGTCGGCCGAATCTACCGACACGGAGCCTTCGGAGACGAGTCAAATCGAGGCGACGCCAGAGGCCGAATCGTCGTTGCCAGCGAAGGAAGAAGGAGTGTCTGAAGAGATATCCTCTCCCGTTTCAGCTACGCAAGAGAGGGGAAGCTCACCGTCACAGAAACTGGATTCTCAAAGCCCGGACTCTGGGGCCGATGCTGTTGCGGAATCCAACCCGCCGGCTCCAGAAATACCTGCGTCCGAGGTGGCTCCTACGGGGCCTGAGCCGCCAAGCGAACCGGTGAGGTCCGCCCCGCCGGTACGGGTTGCATCGGCAACGCCCTCGGAGTCGGAGCCTGTTTCTCCTTTGCCTTCGGAAAAAGCGTCCGAACCCGTTCCAACTTATCCGGACACCGCGCCTTCTCCGGAGCCGGCTGCGCAGGCACCGAACGGCAATGACACCCCGGCTACCCCCAAGCGTGTTGCCTCCGGCGAAGTGGATATTATGGAATTGCCCGAATTGACGGAGGCCGTTCGCCGCCGACTCGGCTTGCCCGAGATTACGGTGAACGTGGTGGGACGTCCGTCGAAATACCGGCCACAACCGTCGGCGATGATCAATTTCAACCGCGTAGTACTCAATGAATTCATTCCAGGGACGAATGCAAAGCTGATCGGGGTGAGCCTCCACGGGATCGGCATTGCAGTAGGCCAGGAGCGCTATTTCGTGCCGAAGTAAGCCCCTCGGAACCGTTTACGAAAGCTTGACCATTTTGCGCAGACGCGCGACTTCTCGGGCCCGCAGCCGCCGCCACTGGCCTGGGCGGAGATGTCCGGTTTCGAGGCCTGCGAATTGCACCCGCCGCAACTTGACTACATCATGCCCGACTGCCGCGCACATTCGTTTCACTTCCCGTTTGCGCCCCTCCCGGAGTGTGAGGCGGAGGCGGGTCTTGTCCTTCTGTCTCGATAGCACCTGTGCATCCGCGGGGGCGGTAACCCCATCGCTCAGCGATACACCCGATGTCAGTTTGTCGAGCGCATCCTGCGTGACGCGTCCCTTGACGGTAGCCACATACGATTTGGAAACGCCGTAGCGTGGATGGGTCAGGCGCTGGGCGAGTTCCCCGTCATTCGTCAACAGTAAGACCCCGCCCACATCGCGGTCCAACCGTCCCACCGGGTAAATGCGAGCCCGCACGCCATGAAGATAGTCCATGACGGTCTTCCGACCGTGGGGGTCTTGCACTGTGGTGACCGTTCCTTCCGGTTTATTAAGGAGGATGTAGACGGGTTTTTCGCGGTCGACCGGTTTTCCGTTCACGTGGATATCG
This sequence comes from Candidatus Hydrogenedentota bacterium, assembly GCA_046483455.1. Taxonomy (GTDB): domain Bacteria; phylum Hydrogenedentota; class Hydrogenedentia; order Hydrogenedentales; family SLHB01; genus UBA2224. Next base: position 7,806 of record JAWODE010000288.1, read on the forward strand.
TCGGTCTCGGGATCGATCTCGCAGCCGATAGAAGCCACCGCGCCGTTTACGGAGACTTCGCCCTTTCGGATAAGTTTTTCCGAGGCGCGCCGGGAGGCCACGCCGCACAAGGCGAGATAGCGTTGCAAGCGCATTTTCATAATCTACGGCAGAGCCGAACGGCTCATGTTTCGTTGTCCCTCGCGTACTATCCGGAAATGGCGCTCAGGTTATACCGTTTCGCGCAATTCCTCGATGGTCGGAAGCTCTTTGAGGCTCTTAATGCCAAAATGGGCAAGAAATTCGTCGGTAGTGCGGTAAATTTTGGGACGCCCCACGGTTTCCGCGACGCCCGATACCTTGATGAGGCGCTTCTCCCGCAATTGCTCGAAGGCATGTGAAACACTGACGCCGCGAATGCTCTCGACGTCGGCGCGGGTGCACGGCTGTTTATAGGCGATGATGGCCAGGGTCTCGAGAACCGCCTTGGACAAGCGATTGCGCTTCTTGATCTGAAACATGCGGCGGATATACGGCGCGAACTCGCTTCGCGTCGCCAGTTGGTACCCCCCGGCGATCTCGCGCAATACGTACGGCCCATTCTGCTTATCGAGCTGGTCGCGCAGTTCCGCCAGCAGGTTCCGCACCACGTCGTAGTCAACGCTTCCCAATGCTTCGGAGAGCCGGTCCACGCTGACGGGCTTATCGGACACGAACAGCAGCGCATGAAGCACGGTGCGCGTCTCCTCTCGCCCCAACTGCTCGACGGGTTCAAGCGTATCTTCGCTCTCGTCTTCGCCTGGTTTTCCGTCATCAGGGCGGCTGCGTTTTGCCGGCAGCGCGTCCTCCGCAATTTCGGGCGTCGCCGCTTCCGTGTCTTCGGCGGTCTCCTCGGTGTGCAGCGTGTCGATTTCCTGAATTTCTTCGTTTGTCATTGTTTTTCTGCGATTTGTGCTACAGGGTTTTTCCCATTGCTGCGACAATCGGCTTGATTTCCGCCATCAATTTCCTGAATTTCTCGGGTTTTAGCGACTGGGCCCCATCGGAGAAGGCCTCGGCTGGTCTTGGGTGCACTTCGACCATGATGCCGTCCGCCCCCGCTGCCACGGCGGCTCGGGCCATGGGGGTGACCAAGTCCCAGTGGCCGGTGGCATGGCTCGGGTCGACCACCACCGGCAAATGGGTGAACTTCTTCAGCACCGGCACTGCACTGAGATCGAGCGTGTTTCGCGTCTCCGTCTCGAATGTGCGAATGCCGCGTTCGCAGAGAATCACCTGGTTATTGCCTTCGGACATGACGTACTCCGCGGACATCAAAAGTTCGTTTATAGTAGACATCATGCCGCGTTTCAAAAATACCGGCTTTTGCGTTCTGCCCGCAGCCTTCAGGAGACTGAAATTCTGCATATTCCGCGCCCCGATCTGCAGGATATCGGCATGTTCTTCGACGAGAGGCACCTGCTCGGGGTTCATTACCTCCGTGACGAACGGCATATCGGCCAGGCGGCTTGCCTCCTGCAGCATGTGCAGGCCTTCCTCTTCCAGCCCCTGAAAACTGTAGGGCGACGTCCGCGGTTTGTACGCCCCACCCCGGAGCACCGATGCTCCCTCGGCCTTGACCAACCGCGCCGTTTCGATGATCTGCTCGCGCGACTCCACGGAACAGGGCCCCGCCATCACACAAAACCGACTGCCGCCGATTTGCGCGGGACCGATGTGGTAAACGCTGTCTTCCTTGCGAAGTTCACGCCCGGCCAGCTTGAATGGCTTGAGAATGCGCACCACGCTTTCGACGCCCGGAAGCGACTCGAGCGACTGGAGCCGTTCCTTGCCCCGCTCGTCGCCGACGGCCCCGATGACGGTGCGCTCGACACCCTCGATCAAATGCGCCTGGTAACCAAATTGCTGGATTCGCTCAATGACGCGGTCGATATCTTCCCGTTTACGGGAAGCCATTATGATAATCACGGTTCATGCCCCTCGTTAGAGCTACTGCACAGCGCCCATGAGCGCTGCCTCCTAAAAAGCGGATTATACCCCCCGGTTCCAGGACAACGCAAAGCATCATGTTCTTCGAGCCTGAACATGGATCGAGCGATGCACGGGACTCAAATAACATCGAGCACAATACTGCCGACAGGGAGTGCAGAGAAACGTAAAGGCGGCAGAGACAGCGGACCATAAGCCGTTCGGCTCCCGCGCGTGGTCTCCACTCCGGCAAGGGAGGACGGGCTGTCCAGCCCGTCGTTAAGACCACTGCGGACGGTGACGTCCGCGCTCCTTGTCATAGTGACCGACGAGGGCGCCGGTCCCACACCGGACCAATTTGCGAGACAGCGAAGCATAAGCCATTGGGCTCACCCGTAGACCATGAACATAACACCTATGACGCTCCGGCAAGGGAGGACGGGCTGTCCAGCCCGTCGTTAAGATTACTGCGGACGGATACGTCCGCGCTCCTTGTTATAGTGACCGGCGAGGGCGCCGGTCCCACACCGGAGGAGACAAGTATTTTCGAGGCAGCGAAGCATGAGCCATTCGGCTCACCCGTAGACAATGAAATACAACAATCCACCCCCAAATCGGCTCCCGCCGATTTGAAGACGACGCACGGCGAAGCCGTTGCTGGCCCCCCGCCAGCGGGGGACAAGCGCTCCGAATCACGTATTTTCGAGGCAGCGAACCATGAGCCGTTGGCCTCAACCGTAGACCATGAAAATGCCGCCAACCACGCTCCGGCAACGGAGGACGTTCGCGGTAGGAATGGCCCTTGCGGGCCACCCCCCGCACAAATCCCGGCGAGCGGAATTACCGCACCGGGCTCCTGCCTCGGGTCATGACGTTTCAGCTACTGCTGCACGTATCCGGTCGTGCGCATGTGGCAGGTCAACCTGGCCTTGAGTCCAGAACCTGGTTTGC
>JAWODE010000712.1:0-2646 GCA_046483455.1 Candidatus Hydrogenedentota bacterium
GGAGGCGCGGTGGTCGGCCCAGACTGCCCCCTCCTTTGACGGGAGGGCGGGAGTGGCCACGCGCGCCCGCGCAAGGACGCGATTCATCCTTATCGAGAAAACTCCGGAAATCTCTGGATTTGATCGGATTATAGGAGCCCGGTACACTTGCGCATTCAGGCGCAATCACTGAAATAAGGAAGATCAATGAGCAAACTGAGTCTGAAAAAGCTGGCTAAATATAATGAATTCCCGGGGCCGGTGGTCCTGGTCATCATGGATGGCGTGGGCATCGGCAAACACGACGAAGCCGACGGGGTGTATATGGCCTATACCCCGGTACTGGATGCGCTTTTGAAGGAACCCCTGTACACGCAACTCAAAGCCCATGGCACAGCGGTCGGTCTCCCCACCGATGGCGACATGGGCAACTCGGAAGTCGGCCATAATGCGCTGGGCGCGGGCCGGGTTTTCTCCCAAGGCGCGCGGCTCGTCAACGAAGCGATCGAGTCGGGCAAGATTTTCGAAGGCGCGGCATGGCAGGCCATCAAGGAGCGCGCCTCCAGCGGCGGGACCGTTCATTTCATCGGTCTTCTTTCCGATGGCAACGTCCATAGCCACATCGATCAATTGTATGCACTTATCGACCGCTGCGCCGAGGAAGGGTTCAAACGCGTGCGGTTGCATCCGCTCCTCGACGGGCGTGACGTAGGCGAGAAAAGCGCGCTGGATTACGTCGAGCCGCTCGAAGCAAAATTGGCCGCCCTCAGCAAGGAAGGCAAAGACTACCGCGTGGGCTCGGGCGGCGGCCGGATGGTGACCACCATGGACCGCTATTTCGCGGATTGGACGGTTGTCGAGCGGGGCTGGAAAGCCCACGTCCTGGGCGAAGGACGGCAGTTTGCATCGGCCAGCGAGGCCGTCAAAACGTATTACGACGAAGACCCCGATATGACGGACCAGTACCTGGACAGTTTCGTCATCGCCGAGAACGGCAAACCGGTCGGAACCATCGAAGATGGCGACGCGGTCGTGTTTTTCAACTTCCGGGGCGACCGGGCCATCGAGATCTCGATGGCGTTCGAGCAGGACGATTTCAACGGGTTCGACCGCCAGCGGGTACCTGACGTGTTTTACGCCGGGATGATGGAATACGACGGCGACGCCCACATCCCGAAAAATTTTCTCGTGGAACCGCCCACTATCGACCGGACCATCGGGCAGTACCTGTGCGCGGCGGGCGTAACGTCCTATGCCATCTCCGAAACCCAGAAATTCGGGCATGTGACCTACTTCTGGAACGGCAACAACTCGGGCTACATCGACGAGAAACTCGAAAAATACGACGAAATCCCCTCTGATAAGGTTCCTTTCGACCAACGTCCCTGGATGAAAGCGGCTGACATCACCGAGGCGGTCATCGCGCAAATCCGCAAGGGCGACCGCAAATTCATCCGGCTCAATTTCGCCAACGGCGATATGGTCGGCCACACGGGCATCCCGATTTCGGTGCGCATTGCCGTTGAATCGGTGGATTTGGGCCTACGCCGCATCCTGCCCGTCGTGCGGGCCGCAAAAGGCATCTTAATCGTCACCGCCGACCACGGCAACGCCGACTGCATGTGGACCGAGAAAAAGGGCAAACGCGATCCCATGGTAGCGCACACCCTGAATCCGGTGCCGTTCATCATCAAGGATTTCTCGGAAGCCAATACCATCAAGATGAGCGGCGTCAAAGAACCGGGGTTGAGCAACGTCGCACCGACCCTGCTAAACCTGTTGGGCTACGAGAAACCCGAGGAGTATGACCCCTCGTTAATCACCCTGGGCTAACCGTCCGCACGCCGCGGACGAAAGGAGGACGACCAATGAAGCGGTTCAACGGTCACCACGGATTACCCCTACAGCACAAAGTGCTCCACCATGCGGCGCGTGGATTCTTCGGCGCGGCATTGCTGACCATCGCGATAGCGGTCCCGGTACAGGCGGCAGAAGACGAGGCCCCCGCCAATGTCGATCAGTTCGCCGAGCGCATCTACAAAGCATGGGAAGCCGGCGAGCCCATGCCCCAACTCAGCGCGGTCTATCCCGAGGCCACCATCGAGGACGGCTACGCCGTGCAGAAGCGGTTCGTCGCGCGATTCGCCAAAGAGCACAAGATCGGCGGGTTCAAAGCGGCAGCGGTAGGCAGTAAGGCGCAAGCCAATCTCGGGATCGACGGCCCGCTCACCGGCGTCATGCCCGGCTCGGGGATCCTGCGCGCCGAGGATGAAATCGTCGTTGATCTCGCCGATTATCCCAATCGCCATCTCGAAACCGAGATCGGATACACCTTCAATGCGCCGATTACCGAACCTCTGCCGGATGTAGACGCCCTACGCGAGAAAATCAAGCACGTCTTCGCCGTAATCGAGGTCCCAGGCGGCGCTACCGAAGAAAAACAGCCCTCGACACCCGCGGATACCGTGGCCTGGAACGGCAACGCCAAAGCCCTTATTGTCGGCGCCAAGAAACTCGACCCGGCAAACGTCGAGGCAGGGAATGAGGTGATACTGAATACCAGCGCAGACTTGGTGCTCGACCCATCTATAACAGGGTATCTGCAGGAACTGGATGATGAGGTGGGTATGATACGCTTCGGGTATCTCGACTACCCCGCCACGGTTC
>JAWODE010000718.1:0-4027 GCA_046483455.1 Candidatus Hydrogenedentota bacterium
ATTAGTTATCAGCATTATATAGAGAATATGACTTGCAAGCCAACATATTCACGTCGCATTGCTCAAAATTAACCGGGAATTAGCCGAGGGCGTTAAAGATATTTTGTTTGCTCCATTCCACGACACCGAGGTTCGTGTCGGCGGCGCCGTAATAGACAAGGAAAGTGTCGCCGGTGTCGACGATGCCAGTGGGAAACACGACATCACCGACGAAGCCTGCTTTTTCGAAGTCCGCCTCAGGCACCATAAGAGGCTCGGTAGAGCGTTTAAGTACATGGGCGGGGTTTTGTCTGTCCATGAGCAGGCCACCGGCACAGTAAGCGCCCACTTCGCCGGGGCGGGCGGGGCGAATATTGCCGTGATAGACTTCGAGCCATCCTTCAGAGAGAGCGATGGGCGGAGCGCCGGCGCCGATGCGCCCGGTTTCCCAGGTCGAGGCGCCGCCGTGAAAGAAGGTGTGCCGGCCCCAGTGGAGGAGGTCCGGGGACCAAGCAAGCCACATTTCGGGCGGGGAGAAGGCGGCGGCCCCGCTGGGGCGGTGTAGCGCGGCGCAGACACCGTCAAAGCGCTCGGGGAAAAGCACGACGTCCTTGTTTTCGGGGCAGAAAACGATGCCATGACGCTCGAAGTGCTCGAAATCGGCCGTAGAGGCCAGGGCCGTGGCACACCCATGGCGTGAAACCGCCACATAAGTGAAATAATAGCGTCCGTCAATGGGGGTAATACGAGGGTCCTCGACGCCGAATTCCTCGGTCGGGGCCGTGGGGAGAAAACGAGGACCTTCGCGGTCGATGGTTCGGCCGTCTTGGCTCCAGAACACGCGTAGATGGGAGATGAAGGTAAGACGGAGGCGCCCTTCGGCTTTGAGAAACACCGCGCGCGGGTCGATGGGGTCCAGGGCATCCTCAGAGAACCAGTCAATTACGATTCCAGTGGAAGGTTCCCACCGCGGGAGGCCCACAAACCCCGGTCGCCGCTCGCGCGGCAGTTCCGCCACACGCACAAGCAACGCGATGCCGCTAGGGGTTTGAACCGCAGCGGGATTGAACGTTCCAACCACTTCGAGAGCACTGTGGCTGGGTTGAATATCGGCGGGACGCAACATACAGGCGTTAAAAAGTCGTTTTAACATGACAAATTCCTTGTTGGTCTCCCTTGTTTCGAGGATTTATGGTATCATGACGAGCCGTGGGGCCGTGATGGCCGCTGAGAAGTATGGAACCGTGCATGCCGCTCGGGGATCATGAATAGACTGTTTTTCTTTGGAACTGCGAGTGTATAAGCCACCGAGCCGCGTGCGGGCAGGAGATACCGATGCCGGATACAAAATTTCTCATTCTTATCGCGATGGTGATGTTCACAATTGCTTCAATGGTGACCACGTACATCAGCCTGAGCATTTCGGTGCTTCCGGAACCGAACGTGGTCATACCAATAACGGAAGAGGTGCAGTGGGATTGCGCTTGGCTGGCGCTGCTGCTCGCGGTGGGCATTGGCCTGATGCTGTTTGCCTTGAAAGTGGCGATTATCGATGAGCAGAAACGGCTCAATTTTGTGGGCATTATCGGTCTGACAATTGTGGCCTTCATCTCGATATCGTTCAACATGGACGTGTTTTACCGGGCGGCCAACAAGGATTTCTATATTCGCTATACGAGCGCGCAGATGAAAAAGCTCTATGCCGACTACTTGGCCGAGGCCGAGGCAAAACTTTCGGAGAAAAAAAACGAACTTCTGAAGCAGGTAGCAAAACAAGAAGGCGAGCTCGAGTCGGAAATCCGCGGTCTCCGGGAGGACCCGGAGGGGTACGGACCAAAAGCACGGCGTGAAGACTATCACTTGACCCTGCTGCAGAAAGAGACGGAGGTCGAGCTCCAGTCACTCGAGGAGGCCCAGGCCGCCAAGGAGAAAGCCGACGCGTTGCTGGCACAGAATCCAAGCGACCTCGAGGAAGTCGAAGCGCTCCAGGGTGAACTGCAAGCCGTGGTAAAAGACTTGGGCGCGAAAGCAGGGGTGCCGCTGCCCCCGCCTTACCGGGCGCGCAATCAATTGTTCGTGGTGTTTGCCAAGCTATTCGATTTCAGGAACTCGGATTTCATGGAAATCTGCATGGCCCTCCTGATCATGGCACTGGCATTCCTGCTGGATTTGGGCGATATCGTGGGATACAGCATGGTGCCTGACGACCCCAACGCCAAGCGCGCCAGGAAACGCATGGACTACGATCCCTACACGGGACCAGAGGTTATTCCGGCTCCTCCGCGTAAAACCTTTCTACCTGAATCCGAATCGTCTCCCATCGACTATTACGCCGAAGAAGAAGATAAAAAGGAGGCCTTTTTCGCCCGGGGAGAAGACGAGGGCTATCCCCTGTCTTCGGAAGAAGCCGAAGCGGGGGGCCAAGGTTCCAGGAGACGGCCATTCCGGTTCAAACGGCGGCGCTAGGGCAGAATGGCGCTATCTCGAGGAGCAGTACCTTTGAGTTCCGTCAAAGAACCTTGTTCTACTTCCTCTTGCGACCACGCGGCCCCGCGCGATGTCTGCCGCGGCAACGGACGACGCGTTGTCCAGCTCGTCATTGAAGCCACACCGGTCGGACACCTCCGCGCCTTCTAATCAATGACCGGCGAGGGCGCCGGTCCCACACCAAAGGGGAACAGTTTTCAAGACAGTGGAAGTGTTGAAAAAGTCCTTAAACCATTGGGATTGAGCGAAAAGCAGGGACTGACGCAGCGGTTTGCGCAGCAAACCAGGGTCTGTCCCGGCCGCTTTTCGCGTTTGTAATACACGGCCCGGCCTTTTCAACGGCTGCGCGGTCCCGGTGTTTGAAATTTCCCAGACAGGTAAATTGTGCTATGCGGCCCGGCTCTGCTAGGGTTTCGACAGGTTCCAAATAAAGAAAAGGAAATTTTGCCATGGTTCAGCGTGGAGATTATTTCAGACTGCATGCCTTTTGGGCGGGCCTGTTTCTTATGTGCGGAGCGGTCGTGATTTCCGGTTGCGGGCGGGAAGAACCCGCCAAAGCCCCTGAAGAAGCCCCGCCGAAAGTGTCGAAGAGGGTTGAAGGTCCACAAACGAGAGTTCTCTTGCAACGCATGCCCGATGAGGCGGCCGCGGCCTTGGCTACGCCGTCTCTCAGTGGTCCCTATCTAATGGCGCTTGGACTGTGGGAACGCGCCCAGGCTGACCCGGCGGCGTTTCGGGAAAAAATCGGCGCCTCGGCGCAGGAATGGGCCGGTGCGTGGGGCGTTGCGGTTGATGCACAGGACCATTTGGATGTCCTGCGAGCAGTAGGGGTAGATGTCGATGGCCCAGCGGCGGTTTTTGTGGATGGGGATTCGTTCGCCCCTCAAGCAGAAAGTACGAAAGCCCGGCAGTCCGAAATAGATGCCTCCGATGGCGCCGAAGCCCCTCCTACCGCAGCCAAGGAGAACGATTTGCCTGTCGGGGCCGCGATAATCCGCTGCAATGACGTGGAACGCGCTGAAAAGGCCCTGCCGGGACTTGTTGCGAGAGCTTTCGCCCAACCGGTCACGCGGGAATCCACTGAGGTAGCCGGTATCGCCATGGAGCAGTTGTCTCCCGCGCCGTTCTGGTATCTTTTCGAAAACAAGCACCTGATTCTGGGCACCAGCCCGGAGTTTGTAGCGGCCGTGGTGCGCAAGCGGGACAATCCTACCCCGGTGCGCTACGGCACGCCGGAATGCCCCGTAGATTCGGACGGCGAGATCGTGGCCCTGGCCAGATTGGCGGAGATGCACAAGTTCGAACAGGCAGCGCAGGGGCAAGGGCCGGGTCCCGTGGTAGGACTCGTCATGGGCCAGTTGTTGCCGTCGAGCGGCAAGGATGGGGCGCAAATCAGCGACGACCCTCTCGTAACCACCCTGGCGCTCGAGGAGAACCGCGTCGCCCTGCATAGCCGGTTGGATATCGAGAAACACCCGGAGTTGTTGAAGCTCTGGGGTGCGCCGCCGCGGATCGATTTCCTTGGTCTTATGCCGAAGACCGCAAAAGGCGCCTTTTCGCT